>DXWR01000236.1 GCA_019416775.1 Oscillospiraceae bacterium
ATATAGGAGGGCTGCAGGAATATGTCAAGGCACATGGATGCGATCTGGGCTTTGCCTTTGACGGGGATGCGGATCGCTGTTTGGCGGTGGATCGAAACGGAGATCTCGTGGATGGCGACGTGCTGATGGCCATTTTCGCGCTGGATTTAAAAAAACGTGGAAAACTTAAAAATAACGGCTTGGTGGTAACGGTCATGTCCAACCTTGGCCTGTTCCATTTTGCAAAAGAGCATGACATTGCAACGCCAACTACCAAAGTGGGCGACCGTTATGTACTGGAGACCATCATTCGGGATGGGTACAGTCTGGGCGGTGAGCAGTCAGGCCACATTATCTTTTTTGACGATATGACTACCGGAGACGGCCAGCTTTCGGCAGTGCATCTGCTGGGCATCCTGGCCAGGGAGAAAAAACCGCTCCACGAGTTGCACCGTATTATGACGACCTATCCGCAGGTTTTGAAAAACGTGCGGGCGGACGACGAACTCAAGGCCTCTTTGTGGGAGCTGGACGATCTGTTTAAAGAAATGGACGACCGGCTGGGCGATCAGGGGCGGGTGCTGGTGCGCCCATCCGGTACGGAACCGCTGGTTCGTGTGATGGTGGAAGGCGCCGATTATGCCCAGATTGAGGAAATTGCCGGGTTGATCGCGGCCGCGATTGAAGCCAGGCAAAATTAGGGGGCTGGTTATGAGAATTGCCGACCAGTGGAAAGACTATGAAATCATCGATACTTCCAAAGGGGAAAAGCTGGAACGGTGGGGAGATGTGCTGCTGATCCGACCGGACCCTCAGATTATCTGGAATACTCCCAAAACGCACCCTGCCTGGAAAAAGGCGGATGCCAGATATATCCGCTCCAATGCGGGCGGCGGCCGCTGGCAAAATCGAACCTTGGATCAAAAAGAATGGAAAATCCGATACGGGGGGCTGACCTTTAAGGTTAGCCCTACCGGATTTAAACATACGGGATTGTTTCCGGAGCAGGCGGTAAACTGGGACTTTATGGCCGGGAAGATCCGCGCTGCGAACCGGCCGGTGAAGGTGCTCAATCTGTTCGCGTACACCGGTGGCGCCACTCTGGCTTGTGCCGAAGCGGGCGCTTCGGTCTGCCATGTAGACGCTTCTAAAGGGATGGTAGCCTGGGCCAGGGAAAATGCCGCGCTATCCGGTTTAGGGGACAAGCCCATCCGCTGGAT
>DXWR01000237.1 GCA_019416775.1 Oscillospiraceae bacterium
AATGTAGGTATTGCCATGGCTTCGTGGACAAGGCAAGAAATCCGGCTTCGGGATCCAGCCGCCCTGGCCCAGAGCCGGTGGGCGGTCAAACCGGAAAGCGCTTTAAAAGATTGGGAAACCATGCACGGCGGAAGAGCAAAGTTTCCACCCAATCCTCTTTCCCTGGAAATCGGCTTAGGCGGTTTTGCTGCAGGGTTTCACCCCTGCACCACCCGCTTTTTGTAAAAAGCCGGACAAAACTTTTACTTTCCCGTCACCCAATTCCACAGCGCCATCAGTCCATCCAGCAGGGCAAACCGGATCTCGTAATCCTCTGGGTGGGTGAGCATATCGCTCTGCCGGGAGGTCATACCCTGATCCAGCACCGTACTGCTGTCCAGACATACCGCTGGATAGAGCACACAAAACCAGTTGTGTCCGGCTCCTTCCCCCAGCTGAATCCGCACCGCTTGATACTCTCCTGCCGGGAGGGTGTAGCCCTCATAGCTCACCGCCGGGAAGGAAAACTTTCCCACCTCTCCTGTTACTGGAACCAGGCTGCCCTGCCGGGCGGCGGTTTGTTTGGCAGTATCCAACATAGCAGGAAGCAGGGTTTGGGCTATCTCCTGAGCTTGCTCCCGGCTCTCCGCCTGGGCCAACTGCTGGCCGTACTGCTCCACCACTGCATCCCGCACCGCCAGTTTCACAGCTTGGTCGGCGGGATCATCGGACTGAGCCACAATGTGCAGCCGCAGTACGCCGTCTTCCAACTCTGCCCGCTGCTGACCCACCTGAGCTAAATCCCAAGCCGCCGCTGCCATCATCGCCACGATCAGTCCCACTGCCAAAGAAAAAAAGATTCGTTTTGCCATAAAGCCACCTCATTCTTCCCGATTTCGTAGGACAGTATGAGGCAGCTTTGAGCCGTTTATTCCATTTTATTCTTCTTCTGGGGGCAAAATCTCCACACCTCGATTCACCGGACGCACCGCCACGGCAAAAGGCAGGTGGGAAAAGCCCTCCAACTGCTCCTGGGCTTCCTTCAGGGTGGGGAAAATACCAAACACCGCCGATCCGCTGCCAGTCATTCTGGCTCCTAAAGCCCCGGCTTTCAGCAAACGCTGCCGCAGCAGCTCCACCTCCGGCACTCCGCATGCCTCTTCCAAGGCGTTGACCAGATGGACGGAAACGGCCACCGGGTCGTTTTGCCGTGCCCCTTCCAGCAGAGCATCCAAGGCTTCCCCATAGGAGGGCTTTTCTTCCAGCCCGTCGTAGGCGGCAAAAGCGGCCTTAGTAGATACCCCGGCAATGGGTTTCGCGATCAAAAAGGCGCCGGCGGTGTAATCCGGAAGGGGAGTGAGCTTTTCTCCGATGCCCTCCACCAGCTGAGTGCCGCCGGTGAGGCAGAAGGGGATGTCCGCTCCCAGCTTCACCCCGATTTGACACAGACGCTGCTGGGAAAGTCCCAGCTTTAACAGCTCGTTCAGCCCCGCCAGCACGGCGGCGCCGTCAGCGCTTCCTCCGGCCATGCCCGCCTCCATAGGCAGGTGTTTTTCCAGATGGAAAGTGAGCCCGGACTGGGGACGCCCCACTTCCTGGAGCAGCGCCCGGGCACATTTCAGCACCAGGTTGGTTTCATCAGCAGGAACCCGATTGTCGTCGCAGGTAAGCCGCATTCCTTGGCCCTCTTCGGTAATGGTAAGCAAGTCATACACTCCCACCGACTGCATCACCATTCGCAGGTCGTGGTAGCCCCGCTGATCCCGGCCCAGAATTTCCAGTCCCAGATTCAGTTTTCCATAGGCTTTGACGGTAATCTGGTTCACGGCTGTCCCTCCTGACATTGCCGCACAAAGCGCTGGATACGCTTTAAGGCTTCTTTTAGGTAGTTGATGGAGTAAGAATAGGAAATCCGCACATGGCCCTCTCCGCTTTTTCCAAAGGCGTCTCCCGGCACCACCGCCACCCGCTCTTTTTGCAGCAGCGTTTCACAGAATTCCTCGCTGGTCATACCGGTGGAAGTAATGGAAGGAAACACATAAAAGGCCCCTTCCGGCTCAAAGCAGTCTAAGCCCATTTTGTTTAAGGCATCCACCAAAAACCGGCGGCGCAGGTTGTACTCCTCCCGCATTTCCGCCACGCTGGAACGGCAGTGCCTCAGCGCTTCCACCGCCGCATACTGGCTCATGGTGGGGGCGCTCATAATGGCGTACTGGTGGATTTTCACCATCAGCTGCAAAATAGGAGCAGGTCCGGCAGCAAATCCCAGCCGCCAACCAGTCATGGCAAAGGACTTGGAAAAGCCATTGATAACCACTGTCCGTTGGTCCATCCCCGGCAGAGAAGCGATGGACACGTGTTTGCCGGAATAGGTCAGCTCGGAATAAATTTCATCGCTGAGCACCAGCAGGTCATGGCGCTGAATCACCGGAGCAATGGCTTCCAAGTGTTCCCGCTTCATCACCGCACCGGTGGGGTTGTTGGGATAGGGCAGCACCAGCAGCTTGGTGCGGGGCGTAATCTTTTCCTCCAATTCTTCCGGAGTAAGCCGAAACTGGTTTTCCACCTTGGTTTCAATGGACACCGGGGTGCCTCCGGCCAGCTGGACAATGGGGTCATAGCAGACGAAACTGGGTTCCGGAATCAGCACCTCGTCCCCCGGCTTCACCAGTGCACGGACGCAGAGGTCGATGGCTTCACTGCCCCCTACCGACACTAAAATCTGGTTTTTGGGGCAGTATTCCACCCCCACTGAATCCTTTAAGTAGCGGGCAATTTCTTCTCTCAGTTCAGCCAAACCGGCATTGGCAGTGTACCAGGTTTTGCCCTTTTCCAAGGTGCGGATGGCTTCCTGACGAATGGCCCAGGGGGTTTTAAAGTCCGGCTCCCCCACCCCCAAGCTGATGACGTGATCCATCTCCGCCGCAATGTCGAAAAACCGCCGGATGCCGCTGGGCTTTAACCCGTTGGCCACCGGGGAAAGATACTTCTGATAATCCATCAAAACCCCTCGCTTCGCTGGTCCGGCTCTTCCCGGTTCATAAGAAGGCCCCGCTCCTTGTAACGGCTGAGCAGAAAATGGGTTTTGGTGGAGAGCACCGAATCCAAGGTGCTGAGCCGGGTAGCCACAAACATGGCAATGTCCTTAAAGTTGTGTCCCTTGACAATCACCGCCAGGTCATACCCGCCGCTCATCAGGTACACCGAATCCACTTCGTCGAAATCCGCCACAATCTGAGCAATGGCGTCAAAGCCCATGTCCTTTTTGGGGGTAACCCGCAGATCAATGATGGCGGTCACCAGATCCTGGTCCACCTTTTCTTCGTTGATGATGGCTTGGTAGCCCCGGATGATCCCGGCCTGCTCATAGTCCTCCATTTGCTGCTCCACCGCTTGAGGGGTGGTGTCCAGCATGGCTGCTAACTCCTCAGTGGTAAGCCGGGCATTTTGCTGCAGCAGGGAAAGCAATTTGTCTTTCATTCCCATCGTCCTTTCTGCCGTCGTATTGGGCTTATTATAACATTTTAAGGGAGGTTTTTCAATCAGCGGTACTCCCAGCCGCCCAAAACAAAAGCGCCCTCCCGGCCAAAACCGAAACGGCGCAAATTGATTTGTATTAGAGATAAGCTAAAAAGTAGGAGGAGGCGCAGGTGCAGATAAAGACCACCCCAAGCACTGTGCTCACAATGCCCAGCACCAAACCGGCAATGGCAAGACCCCTGCCCCGCTGGTTATGTTTGGCAGAGGAAGAAAGGCCCAGCGCCGAGAGGACTACCGCCACAATGCCTGTGATTCCCATCACGTAGAAAAAGATGGACACGATCCCCACCACTAAACCAGCAACGCAAAGCCCGTTCATCCGCCGGGCATCCGGGGCGTACTGCATGGAATACTGGTACTGGTAAGCGGTTTGCTGTCCCATAGGCTCCCCGTTAAACACCGGCGGCTGCTGCGCAGCGGGATCGGGTTGAGCCGGATTGGCTTGGAATTGCGGCTGCTGAGCAGCGGGATCGGGCTGTGCCGGATTGGCTTGGGGTTGCGGCTGTGCAGGCGACGGTTCAGAGGCAGGCGCGGCTGGCCGGGCGGCAGGCTGAGTGGACTGGCCGCAGTCCGGGCAGAACAGAGCGTCGTCCGGAATTTGGTGGCCGCAGTTTGGACAGAACATGATACTCTTTCTCCTTCCGAGCGGAGTTTACTCCGTTTTCTTTCAGTTTGCCATGATTGAGGGGTTTTGTCAAGGGAAACCACGGTGCATCTTTGAAAAATTCAGTCAAAATAGCCTTATTT
>DXWR01000238.1 GCA_019416775.1 Oscillospiraceae bacterium
GTATGATGTGGATACCCGTCACCTGACTAAAATCATCCGGGAAACCGGCGTCATGAACGGAGCCATCACCACCGACGAAAATTACGTCAAGGAAGCTCTTTTGGAACAGATCCACGCCTTTTCGGTCAGGGATGCGGTGAAGAGCGTCACCTGCCCCCAGCCGGAAGAGTTTCCCTCTTTGGAGCACACCCGGAAAGTGGTGTTGTTCGACTTCGGCTATAAATTCAATATCCGCCGGGAACTGGTGAAGCGGGGCTGCGATGTGATTGTAGTGCCGGCCTATACCACCGCGGAAGAAATGAAACAAATCAATCCCGACGGCATTATGCTTTCCAACGGTCCCGGAGACCCCAGCGAAAACGTGGAGATTGTGGAAAACCTCAAGGAAATCATGAAGCTGAATATCCCCATCTTCGGCATCTGCCTGGGCCACCAATTGATGGCGCTGGCCAACGGCGCCAAGACCGAAAAGCTGAAGTACGGCCACCGGGGCGCCAACCAGCCGGTGATCGACCTGGATCTGGACCGTACCTTTGTCACCAGCCAGAACCACGGCTATGCAGTGATCAGCGATTCCCTGCCCAAGGAAGTGGGATATGTGAGCCATAAAAACGCCAACGATTCCAGCTGCGAAGGAGTACGGTACACCCACATTCCCGCCTTTACGGTGCAGTTCCACCCGGAAGCCTGCGGCGGGCCGCAGGACACCGCGTATTTATTCGATGAATTCATTGCACTGATGGACAAAAAGGAGGGCTGAGCCATGCCATTGAGAAAAGATTTGAAAAAGGTGATGGTGATCGGCTCCGGCCCCATCGTCATCGGCCAGGCGGCGGAGTTTGACTACGCCGGAACCCAGGCCTGCCGGGCATTGAAGGAAGAAGGCTTGGAAGTGGTGTTGGTCAACTCCAACCCTGCCACCATCATGACCGACAAAGCCATGGCGGATAAAATTTATATTGAGCCCTTGACCTTAGACTGTGTCAAGCGGATCATCGAGATCGAAAAGCCGGACAGCCTGCTCTCCACCCTGGGGGGCCAGACCGGTTTGACCTTGTCCATGCAGCTGGCCAAGGAAGGGTTTTTGGATTCCCACAATGTGAAGCTGCTGGGCGCCAATCCGGAAACCATTGACAAAGCGGAGGACCGGCAGTCCTTTAAGGATACCATGGAAGCCATTGGGGAACCGGTGATTCCCTCCAAAGTGGTGACTACCGTGGAGGACGCCCTGGACTTTGCCGAAACCATCGGCTATCCGGTGATCGTCCGTCCCGCCTTTACCTTGGGCGGCAGCGGCGGCGGCATTGCCGACGATAAAGAACAGCTCCGGGACATTGCTATCAACGGCCTGCGTCTCTCTCCCATTACCCAGGTGCTGATTGAAAAGTGCATCTCCGGCTGGAAGGAAATCGAATTTGAAGTGATCCGGGACAGCAAGAACAACGTCATCACCGTCTGTTCCATGGAAAACTTCGACCCGGTGGGAGTCCACACCGGCGACTCCATCGTTATCGCTCCGGCGGTGACCCTGTCCGATAAGGAATACCAGATGCTGCGGACGGCGTCGTTGAACATCATCAACGAGCTGAAGGTGGAAGGCGGCTGCAACTGTCAGTTTGCCCTGCATCCGGAAAGCATGGAATATGCGGTAATCGAGGTGAACCCCCGTGTAAGCCGTTCTTCCGCTCTGGCCAGTAAGGCTACCGGTTATCCCATTGCCAAGGTGGCGGCCAAGATCGCCATCGGCTACTCTTTGGACGAAATTGTCAACGCCGTCACCGGCAAGACCTACGCCTGCTTTGAGCCTGCATTGGACTATGTGGTGGTAAAGTGGCCCAAATGGCCCTTTGACAAATTTGTCTACGCTTCCCGGAAACTGGGCACTCAAATGAAGGCCACCGGCGAAGTGATGAGCATTGGTTCCTGCTTTGAACAGGCCATTATGAAGTCGGTTCGGGGTGCGGAATTAAAGGTGGATTCTTTGAATCTGCCCAAGCTGGAGAAGGTGTCTACCGAAGAGATTATGGCTAACCTGGATCCTGCCCACGATGAACGGTGCTTCTATGTGTTTGAAGCCCTGAAGCGGGGCGCTTCCGTGGAAGAAATCCACCAGATCACCAAGATCGACGAGTGGTTTTTGGAAAAGCTGAACAACCTGGTGAAACTGGAACGCCGTTTGGCCAGCGAACCTCTCACCGATGAGTTGTACCTCCAGGCGAAAAAATGGGGCTATCTGGACAGCGTCATCGAACGGATCAGCGGACAGAAGATTCAAAATCCCCGCACTGCTGTGTTTAAAATGGTAGACACCTGCGCCGGTGAATTTGCTGCTCAGACCCCTTATTTCTACTCCACCTACGACACCGAAAACGAGGCCAAGGAATTTATCGAATCCAAAAATTCCGGCAAGAAGCGGGTGATCGTGTTCGGTTCTGGCCCCATCCGCATCGGCCAGGGCATTGAGTTCGACTACTGCTCGGTGCACTGCGTCTGGAGTTTGAAGAAGCTGGGCTATGAAGCGGTGATCTGCAACAACAACCCGGAAACCGTTTCCACCGACTTTGACACCGGCGACCGGCTGTACTTTGATCCCCTCACCAAAGAAGATGTGAAGAACATCATTGAAACGGAAAAGCCCTACGGCGTGGTGGTGCAGTTTGGCGGACAGACCGCCATCAGCCTCACCTCCTACCTGGATCAGCTGGGCGTCCGGATTCTTGGTACCTGCGCCGACTCCATCGACGCCGCCGAGGACCGGGAACGGTTCGACGAAGTGCTGGAACGCTGCAACATCCCCAGACCCAAAGGAGAAACGGTATTTACTGCGGAAGAAGCCAAAGCGGCGGCTGCCCGGCTGGAATATCCGGTGCTGCTTCGTCCCTCCTATGTGCTGGGCGGTCAGAACATGATCATCGCCCACTCCGATCAGGATGTGGATGAATATATGGCCATCATTACCCGCACCAAGCTGGAAAACCCGGTGTTGATCGACAAATATATGATGGGCACCGAGGTGGAAGTGGACGCCATCTGCGACGGAGAACGGTTTGTGATTCCCGGCATTATGGAGCATGTGGAACGGGCCGGTGTTCATTCCGGCGACTCCATTTCCGTGTATCCGGCGCAGCATCTGTCCAAGCGGATCATCGACACCATTGTGGACTACACCGGCAAACTGGCTTTTGATCTGAAGGTTCGCGGCTTGGTAAACATCCAGTATGTGGTGTATCGGGATGAGGTGTACGTCATCGAAGTCAACCCCCGTTCTTCCCGGACCATCCCTTACATTTCTAAGGTTACCGGCGTGCCTATGGTGGATATTGCCACCCGGGTGATGATGGGAATTTCCCTCAAGGAGCAGGGCTATGAAAGCGGCCTGCTGCCCAACGCCGACCATGTGGCGGTGAAGGTACCGGTGTTCAGCTTTGAAAAGCTCAACAACGTGGACAACCAGCTTGGCCCGGAAATGAAGTCCACCGGCGAAGTGCTGGGTGTGGCGAAAACTCTGGAAGAAGCTTTGTTAAAGGGTTTGGCTGCCAGCGGGCAGAACCTGGTGCATTCCGGCGGCGTGCTGTTTACCGTGCGGGATTCCGATAAAGCAGAACTGATCCCCATTGCAGAGAAATTCCACGACATGGGCTTTGAGCTCTATGCCACTTCCGGTACGGCTTATACCTTGAATAAGGCCATGATTCCTACCAGCCTGGCCACCAAGATCAGTGAGAACCGTCCCGGTTCCGGCATTGATTTGATTGAGCAGGGGAAGATCCAGTATGTGATTTCCACCTCCACCAAGGGCCGGGATCCCCACAAGGACAGTGTGCGGCTGCGGCGGAAGGCAGTGGAACGGGGCATTGTCTGCCTCACCAGTCTGGATACTGCAAACGCCTTGGCAGACTGCATTGCTATGAAGAAAACCATTGGCGACGTGGAATTGGTGGACATCACCACCATCCCCGAGCGTTAAGTTGATAAAGGAGATGTAACCCTCATGAGAAGTGATTTGATGAAGGTGGGCCCCAACCGGATGCCCCACCGGTCTCTGTTAAAGGCGCTTGGCCTGACCGACAGCGAAATCAAGCGGCCCTTTGTGGCGGTGGTCAGCGCCGCCAGCGACTATGTGCCCGGCCATATGCACCTGGACAAAATCACGGAAGCGGTAAAAGCAGGCATCCGCAATGCCGGCGGTGTGCCCTTTGAATTCCGCACCATCGGTGTCTGCGACGGCTTGTCCATGAACCATAAGGGCATGAAGTACTCTCTCTGCTCCCGGGAACTCATTGCCGACTCCATTGAAGTCATGCTCACCGCCCATCCTTTGGACGGCGCGGTGTTTATCCCCAACTGCGACAAGATCGTTCCCGGTATGCTGCTGGGCGCCATTCGCATGAACCTGCCCAGCATCTTTGTCTCCGGCGGTCCCATGACCCCCGGTGTGGTGAAGGGTAAACGGGTTGGCCTCAGCGAGACCTTTGAAGCAGTGGGCGCTTATGCTGCCGGAAAAATCAGCGATGAAGAATTGATGGAATATGAAAACAATTCCTGCCCCACCTGCGGCTCCTGCTCTGGGATGTACACTGCCAACTCCATGAACTGCCTCACCGAAGCGGTAGGTATGTCTATGCCGAAAAACGCCACCTGTGCCGCGGTGTCCAGTGAACGGCTGCGGATCGCCAAGGAAACCGGCGAACGGGTGATGGAACTGATCAAGGAAAACATCCGTCCCAGCGACATCCTCACCGAGAAAGCTTTCCGCAATGCGCTGGCCTGCGATATGGCGCTGGGCTGCTCCACCAATACCGTGCTGCACCTGCTGGCTTTGGCGAAAACCGCTCAGACCAACGTGAACATGGATACGGTGGATGAAATGTCCCATAAAGTTCCCCAGCTGTGCAAGCTCAACCCAGCCGGACACGTGTTCATTGAAGATTTGAATGCCTTTGGCGGCATCCAGGCGGTGCTGAAGGAACTGGCTCGGGGCGGCTATATCGACGATACTCTGCTCACCGTAACCGGCACCGTAAAGGATCGGTTTGCCAATGCGGCAAAACCGGACGGTACTATTATCCATACCATCGAAGATCCCATCCGCAAGGACGGCGGCATTGCTGTGCTGAAGGGCAATTTGGCAGTGGATGGCGCTGTGGTAAAACAGGGCGCCGTGGCTCCGGAAATGATGGTTCACCAAGGCCCGGCTCGGGTGTTCGACTGCGAAGAAGACGCCATCGCCGCCATCCAGGGGGGCAAAATTGTTCCCGGGGATGTGATTGTGATCCGTTACGAAGGTCCCAAGGGTGGTCCCGGTATGCGGGAAATGTTGGCTCCTACCTCTTCTCTGGCCGGCATGGGACTGGATAAGCAGGTGGCCTTGATTACCGACGGCCGGTTCTCTGGCGCAACCCGCGGCGCGGCCATCGGCCACGTGTCTCCCGAAGCGGCTGCCGGCGGCTTGATCGGCTTGGTGGAAGAAGGAGATCCGGTTTCCATCAACATTCCGGAAAGGAAACTGGAACTGCTGGTGGATGAAGAAACCCTGGCTCAGCGGAAAGCTAACTGGCAGCCCAAGGAACAGAATCTCAAGGGCTACCTGAAACGATACGCTAAGATGGTGACTTCCGGTTCCAACGGGGCACTTCTGGAGGATTATCTGTAATTCCAAGACAAAAACTGTGAAAACGCACAAAACCTGCACTGTATTTTTGGCAGTGTGGGTTTTTTGCTTTCTTTGCATTCTGGCAGTAAGTATGATATAATGAATTTATCAAGCCTCGGTTTATTTAACAGCTCCTGGAACACACACGACAGAAGACAGAGGATACCATTCGACAGAATACTATGACAGGAGAAACAGTATGGTCATTCGAGAAGTATTGAACAACGCGGCCCTTTGGTTGGAAGATCCGGATACCAAAGCGGTAGCGATTGTAGTAAAAAAGGATATTATCAATGGGATTTCCCTGGGAGATGAGTATGATTCCACCCAGGCAGACTATGTGATTCAATATAAAAACCGCACCCTGCTGGAATATCTGCGGGTGTTGCTGCGCACCACTAAATCAAAAATGCTGTTGGTGGCACTTCGATTGGATATCAAAATCAAAGAGCTGTACCCTCATCAGATGACGGAAGGTTTTTTGACTAGTCTGCTGAACGGTTTAAACGTCAACGATCCGGATTTGGTGCAGAATAAGCCCCCGGTGCTGCCTTGGGAAGATATTTCCTTGGTGCTGCCGGAAGAAACCAAGGCGGCCAATGTTTTAGTGGAATGGGTACGGGATGAGCTGGGCTTTGAGATGACCGGCAATGCACCCTCCACCTTAGCGGTGGTGATGTACAGCCATCGGATTGATCGCAATATGGTATTGGAGTACGACGAACAGATTATGCTGCTGGAAATTACCCACATGGTGAGCAGCCAGTTTTCGTTGTCTTTCCAGGCAGAGACGGTGGCATACCGGCGCACCATCAATTATTTGAAGATGTTCTGCCTGCGCAAGCTGAATTCCCGCCATCTGGATGAGGACCCTCCTTATCCGGAGCAGCGGGCCTATGAGCTGCGGCAAAAGTATCCGGCGGAGACTTCCTGCGTGGAGCAGATCATGATGTACCTCACCGACAAATACGGCTACACCTTCAGCCTGCGGGAAGAAATTTTCCTGCTTTGCGTGGTAGTGGATTTGGTCAGCGGAAAACGAACCAAAAAGTAAACGGAGGAGTTTTTATGGCATTTTGCACGAAATGCGGAAAACCGATTCCCGATGGGCAGACGCTGTGCGACCAGTGCGCTGCACAGCAAACTGGTGGTGCATCCTTTTCCGAAACAGGCAAAGAAGAAACCGGCCGCTTTGATTCCATGGACATTCAAAACAACAAGGCCTTGGCGGTGCTCAGCTACATCGGCATTTTTGTGCTGATTCCTATTTTTGCCGGAAAAAACTCTCCCTATGCCCGATATCACGCCAACCAGGGATTGGTGCTGTTTTTAGCAGAGATTATTTGGTGGGTGTTCTGTTTTATGATTAACCTGGCGCTTGGCTTTTTCAGTATTTTTGGCCCCTTGTTCTGGATCATCCATTCGGTGGTGGATGGGATCTTGGGGATTTTAAGTTTGGCGTTTTTGGCTTTAGTCATTTATGGAATTGTAAATGCTGCCACCGGCAAAGCAAAACCATTGCCGTTTTTAGGGCGGTTTACCCTGCTGCATTAAAACGGAAAGCATTCCTCAGTTTTTGCCGGGGGATGCTTTTTTGCTGTGAGGACAAGAAAATGCGACTTGCAAAACGAATTTTATTGACCGGAACAGCATTGCTGCTTTGCTGTTTTTTGTTTACCGGTTGTTCTTTTGTATCCCTTGGAGTGCTTTATGGAGCACTATCTCAGGAAGAAGATTTATCTTTCGGACAGAATACCCCCGAATCTTCCCTATGGGATTCCGGGGAGGAGCCGGTTTGGGAAGATTGGATGAATCCTTTTACCGGCAGCGCTACCTATCCGGAAAGCGGCACGGTGTTGATCAGCGTTTATTTGGATACAGGTTTAGATTGGACTGCTCAGGACATTGCCCGCACGCAACAGTATCTGCAAATTGCTGTGGAGGATCTGGATGAAAAAGGCCAGGAATATCACAGCGGGATGGATATCGTTTATGACAGCCGTCAGGATTCCAGATTGGCGGTAAACCTCTCGTTGGATCTTCCCGATGTGGAGGAAAACCTGCAGCTGACCAATCGGGCCTTGGATGCCGCTTTGGCGGAAGCGGTAGACTATCGCGCTTTGATGACGGACTACCAAACGGACAGTGTGGCGTTCCTGGTGTTTCTCAACGACAGTGGTGTCAGCTATACCGTTCCCTATTATCAGGGAGACGGAGCAGAGTGGTATTTGGAAAAGTGCTACCTTTATCTTTACGATTTGGGTGGACGGCGAAATTACGAGTGTCCAGCCACCTATGCCCATGAAATGCTCCATCTGTTCGGCGCTTGGGATTTGTATGAAGAAAATGCTGACGACGGGGTCACTTCACAGGTGGTGGACTATATCCAAGAGGAATATCCCACGGAACTGATGCTGACTACCTATACGGTTTGGGGCGGATATGACTACGATTCTGTGCCGCAGGTGATCTCTCCCTTAACCGCCTACGCCATTGGCTGGATTGAGGACTGCCGAGAATTGGATTGGTTTCCAAGTCTGATTCGGCAGGAACGGTGTTGTTTCAGCTACGGGTGAGGATGCTGGGATAGAATCAAGGTGTGACATGGCGCTTTCCATTTGTATGTAGAGGAAAGAATGGATTGTGATCGGTTGACAGTTTGGTAAGATGATGCAGCCATTCGAAAGGAATTGCGCGCCTTTTGGTTTGAAACTGTGTGGAGCAAATGGATGGTACTGAATCAATCAAAACAGAGCATGATCCCCTTGTTTTCGATGATAAACAAGGGGTATTATTATGAACAAAAACGATGATGTATCAGTTCAAAACTATTGTTGTTGGCCGAAGCAGCACGATTAGGAAGATACAGCGGAATGCTGTTCAGCGTTTTGGCTTGAAGAGTTACTATATGGAAAAAATATTGCTTAAACGGCAGCATTCAAAGCAAAGCGAGTCGGAAGCAGGTTGCGCCTTGCTCCAAAAAATAGACTGATAAAGATATTTGGCTGAAAAATGCAGCAGAACAGCATATGAAATGAGACCATTGCAGATCAACTGTTAGAGGATTTTTTGCGTCCACCTTGGTTCGACAGCAACTTCCTTTCTGCTTTTGCTATACTAAGCCGGGACTTCTGAAAGGAAGCCAAATTTTACGGAAAGGATTTGATTTCTTGCTGCAGTTGGATTTTGTAGCGCCCAACCTCACCGCCACCCTGGAAGGGGAGATCGACCATCACAGTTCCCAGTATCTCCGCAACCGCATTGATGAAGCGGTGGAAGCCACCCATCCCCAACGGTTGACCATGGACTTCTCCCAGGTGAGCTTTATGGATTCCTCCGGCATCGGCTTAGTAATGGGGCGGTTCAAGCTGATGAAGCAGTTGGGAGGATCGGTGGAGGTCACCGGAGCCAGCGGCTCCATTAAACGGGTTATGACCTTGGCGGGACTGGATAAACTGGCGCCAATCCACTAACAGGAGGTGCAGAGAGGAGGAATAAAAAGTGAAAGCGGAAAATGAAACGACCATTTGCTGTCTTAGCCGGTCCAACAACGAAGGGTACATCCGGACGGCAGTGGCGGCTTTTCTCTGCCAGTTGGATCCCATGGTGGACGAGCTGGCGGATATCAAAACTGCGGTCAGCGAGGCGGCTACCAATGCCATTGTTCACGGTTACCCCGATCAGCTGGGCAAGATCTGGGTAAAGGTGTCCATCTATCCCGGGCGGCTGGTTTGTATCCGGATCAAGGATAAAGGGGTGGGCATCCCCGATGTGGAACGGGCCATGGAACCGCTGTACACCACGGCTTCCGATCGGGAACGGGCGGGATTGGGTTTTTCGGTAATGGCAGATTTTATGGACAAGCTCACCGTCCGTTCTGCACCGGGAGCAGGTACTACCGTGGTGCTGAAAAAGACGCTGCGGGCATTAGAATAGTTCCCACACGCAACAGAAAGGTGGCCGGCATGGACGAAACCCGTTTGGCAGAGGAAAACCTGGGATTGGTGCGGCTTTGTGCCGGCCGGCTTACTGGTCGGGGCGCCCCCTATGAAGAATTGGTTGCCGCCGGGAATCTGGGATTGACCAAAGCAGCCAAAGGGTTTGATCCTTCTTTGGGGTATCGATTTTCCACCTATGCAGTGCCGGTCATTTTGGGGGAAATGCGGGCGCTGTTGCGGCAGCAGTCTCCGGTTAAGGCGGGGAGGAAGCTGCGGCGAAGCGCCGGGGAATGCGCTGCCTTTCGGGAACAATTTTTAGCTCGACAGGGGCGGGAGCCTACGGTGTCTCAAGTGTGCGAAGCTACCGGGCTTTCCCCGGAAGAGGTGGTGCAGACCTTAGAGGTGTTCACTCCGGCAGTTTCCCTGACTGCGTCTCCCGAAGAAGGGGGCATGGAACCCAAGGAAGACAGCCGGCAGGGAGAGGTGCTGGATAAGCTGGCGGTGCAGCAGATGCTGGGCCGTTTAAACGCACAAGAGCGCAGGTTAATCTGGCTGCGGTATTATCAAAACTGTACCCAAGCCCAAACCGCCAAACAGCTGGATATCAGTCAGGCTCAGGTCAGTCGGAAGGAAAAAGCAATACTGACAAAAATGCGCCAATGGTTGGAATAATATCAGGAAAAGAATGGGAAGTTTCGACTTTGTAAAAACTTTGTCAGATCAGAAAAAGTGCAAAAAATTTTGTTGTCATTTTCCCAAATTCGTGGTAAACTATAACCAAGAATTGCAGAAAATGGGAGGATGCTCTTATGAGAAAAACAAAAATTATCTGTACGCTCGGCCCCGCCACCGACAAAAGCGAGGAGATTATCCGGGAACTGATGCTGTCCGGCATGGACGTGGCCCGCTTTAACTTTTCCCATCAGACCCACGAGGAACACAAGCAGCGGTTCGACACCGTGGTGCGCCTGCGGGAGGAGTTAAACCTCCCCATCGCGACCCTTTTGGACACAAAAGGGCCGGAGGTCCGTCTAAAGACCTTTCAAAACGGAAAAATCCAACTGCACGCCGGGGACAAATTCACCCTGACCGCCCGGGAGGTGGAAGGGGACGAGACCATTGTGAGCGTGTCCTTTAAAGACCTGCCCAAGGACGTGGAAAAGGGAAATAAAATTTTGATCG
>DXWR01000239.1 GCA_019416775.1 Oscillospiraceae bacterium
CTCCAGGCACAGGCTGCTCCATTTGAAGAAAAGTGATTCGGCGTTTCAAAAAACAGGGCATCTAACGCAGTTGTGAAAATAGCGAAAAAGAAATGAGACAGATTTTTGATATTTGTTCAATTTTGCTTATTTTTCTCAGAAAAAACGGTTGACAAGCCCCCAGTGAATGGGGTATCATAAGAGAAGAAAATAAACCTGCATCAGGGAAGGAGCGTGGCCCCAATATGGAAAAATTCAAAGGATTTTGGAGCACACTGGCATTTGTTGTTGGATTAGGTGTCCTGATTGCAGCCGGCGTGGCACTGGTGTACCGGCTCCTGGACAACAAAGCCTATAAAGAAAAGTGGCAAGAATACGACGAATGCGGCGTTCAGTAAAGAAGAACGTCTTTCAGGCGGGCGCTTAAGGGCGTCCGCCTTTTTTGCAGCAGCCAGATTTTACAAAGAACTTACAGAGTTTTTTGGGGAAAACCTTTGCTCTCGACGGTGGTTCTGGTATAATAATATCAACCGCAAAACGAAGAGAATGGATTTCCTTGAATCCGTTGGTGAACTGAACGGTTTCATGGAAAACAGATTCGGTATGGCATAAAAACTCTGGTTCCACCGAAGGAGGAAGAGCATGCGGCTTGGGTTGATTGATTTGGGCTCCAATACGGTGAAGTTGGCTCTGTATGAAGTTCAGGGCAGTACGTTTAAACAGTTGGATTTTCAGGCTCGGTTCGTCAAGATTCTCAACTATATACAAGACGGCCTCCTTTCTCAAGAAGGAGTGCTGCGGCTGGTGGAAGTGCTGCTGGAATACCAAGAACTTTGCCGGAAAAACCAGGTGGAGCTGCTGGAGTGCTTCTCCACTGCCAGCCTGCGAGAGATTGAAAATCAGGTTCAGGTCATTGCTCAGGTGCAAAAAGAAACCGGCATCATCATTCATCCCATTACCGGAGAGCAGGAGGCTTATTATAACCTTCTGGGAATGCGAATGACTGCCACGGAAGACACCTTTTTAGGCCAGGATTTGGGAGGGGGCAGTACCCAGCTTTTCACCTGGATTCAGGGAAAGCCAGGTCCCAGTCAAAGTTTTTTCTTGGGCGCTTTAAAGATGAAGCAACAGTTTGTGGCAGGAGAGCTTCCCACTCGGGAAGAAGCGCAGGCCATTCAGAAAAAGGCCAGGGAAGTTCTTCAGGCGGCGGATGCCTTCCGGGGGCTTTCCTTTTCCAATCTTTATCTGATGGGGGGAAGCGCCCGGCTGTTGAAGCGATTGCTTCATGCCCAAGACGGCAGAATTTCTGCAGCAGCTATGGAGGAATTGAAGGAGCGATATCTGGATCACCCGGATCAGGCGAAAGCGGAAATTTTAGCGGCGGATCCAGGTCGATTGACGACCTGCCTGCCGGGAATGCTGGTGATTTTGGCAGGGATGGAACTGTTTTCTGTGAAGACCGTACGGATTTCTACCAGCAGTGTTCGGGAAGGATGGCTGCTGGATTGGATGAATCGGCATCCTGCAAACACATAACATTGAATTAACATTTGGGACAGAGAGGAAGAAACAAAATGAAAAAGCAAGCAGACCGCAAGGACGATAAAACTGCCCGGGTATGCCGGTACACCAACCGGGAACTGAGCTGGCTGCAATTCAATGAGCGGGTGCTGGAAGAGAGTGAAGATCATCGGGTTCCGCGGTATGAGCGGTTGAAGTTTATCGCCATCTTCCAAAGCAACCTGGACGAATTCTTTATGGTTCGGGTGGGCAGCCTGTTTGACCAGGCTATTGCCGACAAAAAAGCGGTGGACGCCCGCACCGGCATGACCGCTCAGCAGCAGCTTCGGGCTATTTACCAGGAGGTGCGAAATCTTCTGCCCCGAAAGGACACCGGCTACCACAAGCTGATGGGTAAGCTTTCCAAAGAGGGAGTCCAGCAGCTGACCATGTCCAGTCTGGACCCGGAAGAATATCAGTATCTGCAGCTTTACTTTGAACGGGAAATTATGCCCTTGATTTCCCCGCAAATTATTGATAAGCGCCAGCCCTTCCCCTTTCTGAAAAACAAAGAGATCTACGTGGGAGTGAATTTGGCTTCCAAATCCGGAGATGTGCGGCTAGGTATCATCTCTTCCAGCGGCCTGTTTAATCGTTTGATTATTCTGCCCAGTGCAGAAAACGGCGTGAAGTTCGTACTGGCGGAAGATTTGATTTGCTTCTTTGCGGAAAAGGTGTTCAACAAGCACCAGGTGTTGGAAAAGACGATTTTCCGAATCACCCGCAACGCCGACATCAACGTAGAGGATTCCGACGAACTGGAAATCGACTTCCGGACGGCCATGGAAGAGCTGCTGAAAAAGCGCCGCCGTCTGGCTCCGGTGCGGCTGGAACTGAACAGTCCGGTCAGCGACAATCTTCGGGATTATTTCTGTCAACAGTTAACACTTCAGCCGGAACAGGTGTTTGTAGACACCAGTCCTTTAGATCTTTCCTTTGCCTATGCCATGGAAGACATGGTGGCAAAGCAGCATCCGCAGCTGTTTTTTAAACCCCAGGAACCTCAGCTCTCCAATCAGGTCAACGAGCAGGAGCCTATGATGGCCCAGATCGAACGGAAAGACCTGTTGTTCTATTATCCCTACCACTCCATGGATCCGTTCCTGCGGCTGCTGAAGGAGGCCGCCAAGGATCCGGACGTGATTTCCATTAAGATCACCCTGTACCGGGTGGCGAAACACTCCAAGATCGTCAACGCCCTAATTCAGGCAGCGGAAAACGGCAAGGAAGTAGGAGTCATGGTGGAACTGCGGGCTCGGTTTGATGAAGAAAACAACATCGACTGGTCCAAGCGGTTGGAAGAAGCGGGATGCAACGTGATCTACGGCCTGCCCGGCTATAAGGTTCATTCTAAGCTCTGCTTGATTACTCGGAAGGTAGGCAATAAAATTAAGTATACCACCCAGGTTGGAACCGGCAACTACAACGAAAAGACTTCCCGCATTTACACCGACCTATCGTTTATGACCTCTCGGCCGGACATTGCTGCGGATGCATCGGTGGTGTTCAACAGTTTGTTTACCGGCACCGTGGTGGAGTCGGTAGAAAATCTTCTGGTGGCGCCTTTGTGCTGTAAGAGTCGGATTGTTACCATGATCGACGAGGAAATCGCCTTTGCCAAACGGGGAGAACCGGCAAAAATCCGGTTGAAGATGAACTCCATTACCGATAAGGATTTGATCGATAAACTTTACGAAGCGGCTGCTGCCGGGGTTCCGGTAGAGATGGTGGTTCGGGGTATCTGTTGTATGAAGCCCATTTATCCCAACATCACCATTATCAGCATTGTGGGACGGTATTTGGAACATGCCCGAATCTACAGCTTTGGGGTGGGAGAACGGAAAAAGCTCTACATTGCGTCCGCGGACTTTATGACCCGGAACACCGAACACCGGGTGGAGGTTGGCGCTCCCATCGCTGATCCTGCATTGAAGCAACAGCTGGAAGAAATCCTGGACATCATGTTTCGGGACAATCAGAAGGCTCGGATTCAGCAGCCGGACGGCAGCTATGTCTATCGAATTCAGGAAGGAGAACCGCCGCTGGACAGCCAGCAGTATTTCTGGGAGCAGGCATATGAGCAGGCGCAGCAGGCCAAGCAGTTCCAGCCGGTCGCCTTCCCGCCGGCACCGGAGAAAAAAGAAGGATTCTTTGCTCGGCTGTTTGGACGGAAAAAAGACAGGTAAATATAGAAAATAAGAAATGACGTTTGACCGGCGGTTTTGCCCTCAAACGTCATTTCTTGGTTTGTCTTTTTATTCGCTTTCGTTGCTTTCCGCTGCGACAATCCGGGCGAAGAGATCCATGGCTTTTTGGTATTGTTCCAAATTGCCTTCATCCACCATGGAAACATCGCAGGCTACCAAATACAAATCTTCCTCACCCATAGATGCGAACAGAGGGTTGTCGTTGACCCGGTAACGGTCTTGCTCCAAGTTCTTGCTGTCCCCCAGGGAGGAAAGATCCGCTAATGCGACATCCGCAAGGCCGGACAGGTTGTTGTAAGCATCTTCCGAGCAGAGATACAGGAAAGAGGAATCCAGATAGAAGGTCATATTCAGCCGGGTTTGATAGCCGGCATTGACGTCGGTCTGCTGGTTGTCGGAATTGATTTGGTCGAAATTGATATTCAGATTTTGATCTCCATCCTTCAGTCCTTGGGAAATCCCTTCCAACTGCTCCGTTGTCTCTGTGACCTGTTCGGGAGTATAGGAATTGTCAGCGTACAATACAATTTCCATGTCGTATCGTTCGGGGCTCAAAAACAAATAGAGGCACAACGCCACAAACAACACTGCCGCCGCAATCAGTATGATCCGTACTTTGTAGTGGTAGAAAAAGTTGGACACCTTTTCTCCTGCAGTGGCAGGCTGGGTGTGAGGGCCTTCTTGAGGGGTGTTGGGGATTACTTGGTTTCGTTCTTCCTGGCTGGAAGCGTTGACCAACTGCTGATGTTTTTGGCGCAACTCTACCCATTCGTTTTTTCGGCGATTTAGTTCTTCAAAGTCTTTGTTGTGGACTGCCATGTATTTCATCCTTTTATCATGAGATACCCTCATTATACCACGTTGGCAAGAAAAAGTGTTATGATTTTGCAAAATTTATTGACATTGAAATGACGGAACTGTGGAAACTTCTGAAAATCAAAAATAAATTCT
>DXWR01000024.1 GCA_019416775.1 Oscillospiraceae bacterium
AGATGTGTATAAGAGACAGTTGTAACGGTGGAGGACTGGCCCAAACAAGCCCAGGGACTGAGCCTAAAAAACGTGACCCTCACCGTGACCGATCAAACCACCGGCAAGAAGGTATTTGAAAAGCAGGGAGAGATGCTGTTCACCCACTTCGGGGTGTCCGGACCGCTGGTGCTCTCCGCTTCAGTGTGGATGCGTCCCATGGAGCCGGAGCGGTACGTCCTTGCCATCGACCTCAAGCCTGCTTTGATGGCGGAACAGCTGGACGCTCGGTTGGTGCGGGACTTTTCCGCCCAGCAAAACCGGGATTTCTGCAACAGTTTGGAAGGGCTGCTGCCCAAAAAGCTCATTGACCCGGTGGTGGCCCTGTCGGGGATTCCGGCTCACCAGAAGGTGAACGCTATCACCAAACCCCAGCGGCAGGAATTGGTCCAGCTGCTCAAGCACCTGCCCCTGACCGCCAAAGAGTTCCGGCCCATTGCCGAAGCCATTGTTACCGGCGGCGGGGTGTCCTTGAAAGAGGTTTCTCCCAAAACCATGGAGAGCAAGATCGTTCGCGGACTGTACTTTGCCGGAGAACTGCTGGACGTGGACGGTTACACCGGGGGCTTTCATCTGCAAATGGCCTTTTCCACCGGCTATGCCGCCGGGGAAGCCATGGGAAGCTGGGACTGACCTATTGATTCACTCATCACCTCCCTTCGTTGGAGAAAAGAGGATGATTTTATGATATTACGATTGTATCCTTACTTTTTCGCCGCCTTGGCCGGGGTAGTGGTGAGCATCATTGGATTGGCACGAAAGGAGAAACCTCAGCTGTCTTCGGCGGCTCCCGGGACACCGGCGGCTTCCGCTCCCGTTCAGGCTCCTTCTGCCCCGAACCCGGTGCAGGATCCCGCCGATGCTTCTTCGGTTAAGCAGCTGCCTGACGATTCTATGTGGAAATAAACCACCGCTTCCACCACAAACAGAAAGGAAACGCGTCATGAGAAACGATTGGATGGATCTTCGCAATCCTCTGCTGGCCCTGCTGCTGGGCTGTGTTCAGCTTCTGCCGAAACAGGGAAACTGGGGCATTGCCCGGATGGTGCTGGATCTGCTGATCATTTTCCTGCTGGTGCTTTCTTGGATCCTCACAGTCCGTGCCCGGAATCGAGGGGACGAGGTGTCCGCCACCCAGCGCACCAGCAGTTGGATGACCTGGGCGCTGTTGGTGAGCCTGTTGCTGTACCTGGCCGCTTTGATTTTGGACATTCTCGGGATGCTGCCCCTGCTGCGGCTGATTTTGCTGGGGGTGGGATTGGCTATCTCTTTGGTGGTGCTGGGACTGATCGTCCATCGCATCAAAACCTGGAAGGACTGAGCCGCCTTTTTGGGATCAGGCGGCTCGAAACAGAAAACGCCCCATCACCGGGGCTTGGAACACAAGGAGGAATCCAAGGATGAAGCGATATTGGAATGCGGCGCTGTACCCCTTGCTGCTAGTGGCTCTGGGGGTGAGCTGGGTGCTGCCGGAAGGGCAGGTTTGGCGAATCGCTGCCATTGTGGTGTCGGTATTGCTGCTGCTGGTGCTGTTTTGGCAGCTCCGCCGGGGCAAGGAACGGTCTATCTTCTCCCAGCAGCAGGAGGAAGAAGGGTTGGAAGAATTCCGGCGGGAATACACCTGGCAGTATCGGGTGTACCGGCTGCTGGTGTTTCTATCCGCCGGGTTTTACCTGGTGGGGGGACTGCTGCATTTGATTTTGCCGCTCTGCCAGGTGGACAACGGTTGGTGCTTCTGGGTGTTTGTGGCAGGGCTGGCGCTGGGAGCGGCCTCGCTGGTGCTGTCGGTTTGGGACGAAGCCATCGATCCTGCCGATCTTGGCTGACCGAAAGGAGAAGGTTATGAACCGTTATTTGGAAGTGGCCCTATTCCCCGGAGTGTTGATTTTGCTGGGGATCACCTGGCTTTTGCCCGACGGCCAGCCGGTTTGGCTGATTGTAGCTGCGGTGCTGGATCTGCTGCTGCTGGCAGTGCTGATCTGGTACCTGATCCGGCGGAGGAAAACCCGCCCCTCGCCGCAGGAAGGGGAAGCAAAGCGCACCTACACCTGGCAGTATTGGACCTACCGGGTGCTGTTTACCCTGGCGGCGGCCTGCTACCTCATCGGCGGGTTGGTCAACTTGATTTTGAACTTTGCCGGGGCGGACACAGGTTGGTGTATCTGGTTGTTTGTGGCAGGACTGGCGGCTGCCGTCATTTCTCTGCCTCTGGCCCTTTGGGATGAAGCCATTGACCCCGCAGAAATGTAAGCCGAAAGGAAAGGATGTACAT
>DXWR01000240.1 GCA_019416775.1 Oscillospiraceae bacterium
GTAGATCACAAGTCGGATCGGGATTATTGGCTGGATCTGGTGCTGGTTTTCTTTGTGGTAAGCATGATCGGTTGGATCTGGGAAGTGGTGTTGATTTTAGTGCAGAGCGGCGATTTGACCAATCGTGGTGTTCTCCATGGACCTTGGCTGCCCATTTACGGCAGCGGAGGAGTGTTGATGATTTGGATGAAAGAACGTTTGCCAGGAAAGTGGTGGGTATTTTTCCTCTCCAGTATGGCGGCTTGCGGTGTGGTGGAGTATATTGTTTCCTGGGTGCTGGAACAGGTGTATCACACCCGTTGGTGGGATTATACCAGTATGCCCATTAACCTAAACGGCCGCATCTGTTTGTCTGGGCTGCTGGTCTTTGGCCTGGGGGGACTGTTTTTGGTGTACTTTTTGTACCCGAGGCTGAAGAGGCTGTTTGCACGCATTCCTCAGAAGAACAAAAAGGTGATTTCTTTTTGCTTGGGAGCGCTGTTTTGCATTGATACGGTATATTCTTTAGCCTTTCCAAATATGTTGTAAAAAACTGCTTGCATTTTCCTTTTCAATGTAGTATAATAACGACGTTGCGAACGTAGTTCAATGGCAAAACACTAGCTTCCCAAGCTGGATTTGCGGGTTCGATTCCCGTCGTTCGCTCCAGCGTTTCCGCAGCCTGGATGTTCGGGCTGCGGTTTTCTTTTCTCTTCCAGAAAGTCTTGACAAACTAAGAAAGTGGAGATATACTTTAGTTAGTACATATTAACTGAGTGAGAATCTTCTAAAGGGGAGTGCTTCTTATGGATCACACCAGCGTTGTTTCCACCGTCATTCTTTCCTTGATCATTTTGGTGATTTTGATTTTTGGTATTCGTTCTATGATCCACCGGGCCACTACCGGATGCTGTGGAGCAGGGGAGGAAGTCAAAACCATTCATCCCCGGGACCGGGATTTGTCCCACTATCCTTACTGTTACCGCCTTGGGATAGAGGGTATGAGCTGCCAAAACTGCGCCAATCGCATTCAAAATGCCTTTCATAAGCAGGACGGGCTGTACGCCAGAGTCAATCGACATCAAAAAGAAGCGCTGGTTTATGCCAAACAGCAGCAGACACAGGAAATCTTGGAAAAAATTGTTACTAAAGCCGGTTATACAGTCACAAAATTTACGCCGGTTGAGAAAAGAAAATAAGATCAGTCTCGCTTTCGCTTGGTTGGCTGGGGGACGGGTTTGGAAAGCTGTTGGATTTTTTGATCCATCTGAGCGTTGCGGTGGAGCTGCTCCGCAGTGTGGATCCATTGGCCTTGATGGTGAAGCTGTACCTGCATGGAAACCGGAAGAGAGCAAAAATATCGACGGGCACTGCTGCTGCCTTGCAAAAGTTGTTGCAGGTTGGAATACTGCATGATATCACCTCAAAAGCAGTGTTCCGCCGGATTCCGTTTTTATTCTTTTTCTTGGCATTGATCAAATTCATCGTTTCGATTTTAAAGTTTTTTCTGAGAGTTGGATTTTTCTTGATAAATTTTTGCTTTTTTTGACAGAAATGAAAAAGTGGGTTGACAACCTGCCGTCGGAATGATATAATAGCATTCGTTGAGTTGAGAGATGCAGACATAGCTCAGCTGGTTAGAGCGCTGCGTTCACATCGCAGAGGTCGAGGGTTCGAGTCCCCCTGTCTGTACCAAATGACAGCCTTCCAAGAGGAGGGCTGATTTTATTTTGTCCGCAAATTATGAAAACGAAAAAGCCGGCAAAACAAAAGCAATATCGAGCACAGTTTTAAAAGCGCACTTTTTCCTGCTATTTTCCCTCTCCGGCTGCACCCTCAAACAGCCGGATCTTTTTATCCGCATCGGTGTTTTTCAAATATACGTAGTTGAACTCCTTTTTCCGATGATTGTTCTGCACAGTGAATGTGGTAAGCCGGTTGTCGCTGTTAGCTACCGCTTCGTAGGCAAAGGTAATCCCCATTCCCGCCGCCACTAGCTGCTTGATCACTGCGAAAGAATTGATACAGATCACCTTTTTGATGTCGTCAACCCGGTTGTTGTTCACCGCCAGCATCTGCTCGAAGATGGCCCGGGTGCCGGAACCGTTTTCTCTCAGGATCAGGGTTTGTTCCAGAATTTCCGGAAAGGGGATGTCTCTGCCGGCAAAGGGGTGGTCCACCGAGCACACCCCTAAAAAGGGCTCTTCCCGATAAAGGGAATAGGTGGCGTAACCGTATTTCTTTTTTTCAAAGAAGCCTTCTACAATGGCAAAATCCAACTGGTTGCGCTCCAGCATAGCCAGCAGTACCTGTGTGTTGTCGATGGTAAACTGTAAATTGTGGGTGGGGTCGGAGAGATATTGGATTAACTGCTTTTCCAGCACAAATTCCCCGATGGTTTTGGTGGCGCCGATCCGCAGCAGGATCTCGCTTTTGCCCTTTAAGCTGGTACGCAGTTCGTTTTCATAAAACAGCATGGTTTTGGAATATTGTTCCAGCTGTTCCGCTGCTTTGGTCTTGTGGAGCACACGGCCGGTGTAATAAAACAGCTTTTCCCCGTATTCCTGTTCCAAGGCGTGGATGTGCTGGGTGACAGCAGGCTGGGAGATGTTCAGCTTTTCGGATGTTTTCCGGTAGTTCATCGTTTCACATAGGTTTAAAAAGGTGTAAATTCTGTAATCAATCATACTGTCACCATCCATAAGAAATTCAAATCAAAACATAACAACATTAAATGAAATTTTATCATGAATCTGTGGTAAAATCAAGATATAGGAAAAAAACCGGTCAAAAAATAGGAGGCAAAGCAAATGAAAGTTCTCGTCATTGGCGGAGTTGCCGCCGGCACGAAGGCGGCTGCCAAAATCAAGCGCTTAAATCGAGACGCACAGGTTAAGATCCTCACCAAAAGCAAGGACGTTTCCTATGCAGGATGCGGCCTGCCTTACTACATCAGCGGCATGATCCCCACCCGGGATTTGCTGATTGTCAATACCCCTGAAAAATTTTCCGGACTCACCGGTGCTGAAGTGGTCACCGGAATGGAAGCAGTAGGGGTAAACGTCGAGGAAAAAACCGTTTCAGTGCGGGGCGAAGATGGGGCAGAGTACCGGGAAAGCTACGATAAGCTAGTCATTGCCACCGGCGCTTCTCCCGTGGTGCCCAAGCTGGAAGGCTGCGATCTTCCCGGCGTCTTTACTATGCGCACCCCCGACGACGCCCAAGGGGTAAAGGATTACATCCAGCAACACGCTTGCCGCACTGCGCTGGTGGTAGGCTGCGGCTTTATCGGCTTGGAAGTAGGGGAAAACCTGCAAAAACTGGGCTTAAACGTCACTATGATCGACTTTGCCGATCAGATCCTCCCCGGCATTTTTGACAGCGAAATGGCGGACTACGCCAAGCGCCAGCTCACCGCTTCCGGCAGCAAGATCCTGTTGGGCACCGGGTTGAGCAAGGTAGAGAAGACCGAAAACGGCTTCTCGGTGACCACGACCAACGGCCGTTTGAACGCAGACCTGGTGGTGCTCTGCATTGGCGTGCGGCCCAATACCGCCTTCCTGGCCGAGACCGGTTTGGAGATGGTCAAGGGCACCATTGTGGTGAACGAAAAAATGGAAACCAGCCTGCCGGACGTCTATGCCGCCGGAGACTGCGCTATGGTGAAAAACCAGCTTACCGGCGCCGGTCAGTGGTCCCCCATGGGCTCCACCGCCAATCTCTCCGCTCGGGTGCTGGCAGAACAGGCCATGGGCGACGGCAAAACCTACGGTGGATGTCTGGGTACTGCCGTGGTGAAGCTCTCCGACAGCTTAAACGGCGGCCGCACCGGCTTGACTGAAGTCCAGGCAAAGGAGGCCGGCTTTGACCCGGTTTCGGTGGTGTGCATTACCGATGACAAGGCTCACTATTATCCCGGCGCGTCTTTCTTTGCCACCAAGCTGATTGCCGACAAGGCCACCCACCGTCTGCTGGGCATTCAGGTGCTTGGCAGCGGCGCAGTAGATAAGATGGTGGACATCGCGGTCACCGGCATTGCGATGAAGGCCACGTTGGAACAATTCGACACTCTGGACTACGCCTATGCGCCGCCGTTTTCCACCGCCATCCATCCCTTTGTGCAGGCGGTGTACATCCTAGAAAACAAAATTTCCGGTGAATTTGAAACCTTTACTCCGCGGGAGTATCTGGACGGAAAAGCTAAAGGCTATCAGGTCATTGATGCTATGCCTGCCCCCTCCATTCCCAATGCACAGTGGATTGATCTGAGCAAGGTGGACGGTGTCATGCCGGAATGTCCCGACAAGGACGCCAAACTGCTGTTGGTCTGCGCCCGGGGTAAGCGGGGCTACTTCCTGCAAAACCGGCTGAAAGCTGCCGGCTATACCAACACCAAGGTGCTGGAAGGCGGCATCACCTTCAATCGGGTGGAAGTCAAGAAAAAAGGGAAGCTCTCCCCCGACGACATCAAGCGGGTGAAGGCTTTGGGATGTCTGTGGGATAAGCGCACCAACGATCGGTTCAACGTCCGGGTGATTACCCGCAACGGCCGCCTTACCGCTGAAGAACAACTGGCGGTGGCCCAGGCCGCAGAAAAGTACGGCAACGGGGAGGTCACCATGACCACCCGCCTCACCCTGGAAATTCAAAGCGTACCCTACGACAAACTGGAAGAAATGATGGAATTTTTGGCGGGCTACGGCCTGTCTACCGGCGGCACCGGCAGCAAGGTTCGTCCGGTGGTGTCCTGCAAGGGTACAACCTGCCAGTACGGACTGATCGACACCTTCCACCTGTCCCAGGTGATTCATGAGCGATTCTACGAAGGGTATCACCAGGTAACCCTGCCCCATAAATTTAAGATCGCCGTGGGAGGATGTCCCAACAACTGCGTCAAGCCCAGCCTCAACGATATCGGCATTGTAGGTCAGCGGGTACCCAACCCCAATCTGGATCTCTGCCGGGGCTGCAAGGTCTGCCAGGTGGAGAAAAACTGTCCCATCCACACCGCGAAATTGGTGGACGGAAAGGTAAACATCGATCCCGCTGCCTGCAACCACTGCGGACGTTGCCTGGATACCTGTCCCTTCGGTGTGATGAAGGAATTCACTTCCGGCTATCAGGTGTATGTGGGAGGACGCTGGGGCAAGAAGGTCCAGCAGGGACTGCCCTTGAGCAAGATCATCACCTCAGAAGAGGAAGTGCTGAACGTGGTGGAAAAGGCCATCCTGCTGTTCCGCAAGGAAGGCATCACCGGGGAACGGTTTGCCGACACCGTGGCGCGGCTGGGCCTGCCCTATGTGGAAGAAATGCTGCTGGGAGACGCTCTTCTGGCAGAGAAGGATGAAAACCTGAAACAAACCGTCACCGGCGGAGCAAGCTGCTAAGGAGGAACCATCATGCTGGAATTAAATACCAATCGGGAATTTCAAAAAAATCAGCCCTCCGTCTCCCCGGAGGAAGTGAAGCAGGTCAAGGGCTTGGGGGCACTTTGGGATAAAACCACCCCGGACTGTTTCAATCTGCGGGTCATTACCCGCAACGGCAAGATCACAGCCAAGGAACTGACCTTGATCGCCAACCTGGCCAAAGAATACGGCAACGGGGTGGTGGCCATGACGACCCGCCTGACACTGGAGATTCAGCAGGTACCTTTTGCCAATATTCAACCCCTGCGGGCCAAGCTGCAGGAGGGCGGCATGGACATCGGCGGTACCGGCAGCAAGGTGCGCCCGGTGGTATCCTGTAAAGGCACCACCTGCCAGTACGGCCTCATCGACACCTTCGAGCTGTCCGAAAGACTCCATAAGATCTTTTATGAAGGTTATCGGGGCGTGGTGCTGCCCCATAAATTTAAAATCGCCGTGGGAGGATGTCCCAATAACTGCGTGAAGCCTGACCTCAACGATTTGGGCATTGTGGGTCAGCGGGTTCCCAGCTTTGATTACTCCAAGTGCCGGGGCTGCAAGGTCTGCCAGGTGGAACAGAACTGTCCCATTAAGGTGGCAAAGTTGGTAGACGGCAAACTCAGTGTAGACACCAACCAGTGCAACAATTGCGGCCGGTGCAAAAATCGGTGCCCCTTTGGCGTCACCGAAACTTACACCACCGGCTATAAGGTATACTTCGCCGGCCGCTGGGGCAAAAAGGTGGCCTTTGGCAAACCGTTAAGCAAAATCTTCCTTTCGGAAGAGGAGGTCATTGACCTGGTGGAGCGCACCATCCTGTTTTTCCGGGATGAAGGCATCACCGGAGAAC
>DXWR01000241.1 GCA_019416775.1 Oscillospiraceae bacterium
TATTCCTGCCTCACTGACGCTGATTTTTTAGATACCGAACGGTTTATGCAAGATGATACAGTGCTCCGTCAGCCGGGAGAATCCATCCAAGTATTAAACCAAAAGCTGGACCGGTATCTGGACCGAAAAGGCTTCTTAGCACCCACCAAGGAGATCAATCGAAAGCGGGCTGCCATTCTGCGGCAATGTCTGGAGGGAGCCAATCAGTCGCCGGGGTTGTTTTCCCTGACAGTGCCTACCGGGGGAGGCAAAACGGTATCTTCTCTGGCCTTTGCCCTGCGCCATGCCGCCGCTTATGGGAAACAGCGGGTGATCTATGTGATCCCCTACTGCTCCATCATCGACCAAACTGCCGGTGAATTCCGGAAGATTTTGGGGGAGGAAAACGTATTGGAGCACCACAGCGGCGTAGTTTATGAAAAAGAAAGTGTCGCCAAATCGGCAGAGCGGGAGGAAAAAGAGTGGAAAGACCCCTGCCGCGACCCCATGGCTCTGGCCACCGAAAACTGGGACAAACCGGTGGTAGTTACCACCATGGTGCAGTTTTTTGAATCCCTCTATGCCGCCCACTCCTCCCGCTGCCGGAAACTCCACAACATCGCCAACAGCGTAGTGATTTTCGACGAAGCCCAGATGATACCGGTGCACCATCTCTGGCCTTGTGTTGTGGCCATCACCCAATTAGTACAGCATTTTTCGGTGTCGGCGGTGCTTTGTACCGCCACTCAGCCTGCCTTAAACGGTTTGATCCAACAATTTGCGCCGGGGCTGAAGATCCGGGAACTTTGTTCCGATCCCCTCTCCCTGTACCGGTCCTTCCGGCGGGTGACCTTTCGGATGGAACCGGCTCCTCTTTCCTATCTGGAGCTGGCGGGACGGCTGATGGAACAGCCTCAGGTGCTCTGCATCCTCAACACCCGAAAAGCGGTGCAGCAGGTGTACCAACAGCTGTCCGGCGAAGGGAACTACTGCCTGACCACCTACCTCTACCCTGCCCGGCGGCAGGCGCTGATCCAAGAGATTCGAAAGCGGCTGAAAGACGGGCTGCCCTGCCGGGTGGTGTCCACCTCCCTGATCGAAGCGGGGGTGGATGTAGACTTTCCCACCCTCTACCGTCAGCTGGCTGGACTGGATTCCATCCTCCAGGCCGCAGGCCGGTGCAATCGAGAAGGAATCCACTCTCCGGAAGAAAGTATTGTGACGGTATTTCAGCTTCAGGACGCTCCTTCCCAGGAGATGATCAAGAAGAATATAGAAGCCTTTGAACACGCTATCCATGCCCATCCGGAGCTGGAGCATCCGGACACCATCCAAATCTACTTCTACCAACTATATTACCGCAAGGGGGAATTTGATCGGGAAAATATTATAAAGATGGCCCGCAGCAAAGATCTCCCTTTCCGAGAGATTGAAAACAAATTCCACCTCATCGACGAAACCTCCAAAACCGTCTACATTCCCCTGGAAGAAGGGGCGGAATTGGTGGAGCGGCTGCGGGGCGGAGAAGTGAGCCGCAGTCTCTTCCGGCAGTTGGGGCGGTACGGTGTGCCGATACCCGCCTATCAATTCCAGGCGCTTTACCAGGCAGGAGATATTGAATTGGTCACTCCTCAGGCGGGGATTTTGCTGAATCTCTCTCTATATGATCCGGAATCCGGCTTCTCCCCCAAGGCAGAAGAAGGAAAAGGGTTGTTTACCTAAAAAAAGACGGCAACGGAAAACCATTGCCGCCGGGAAGAGATATTACATGATACCCTTCTCATTTCAATCCCCTCAAGTCACCTTGAGACAGGTTGATTATAACACGCCATTGGAAAAACAACAACTTTGATTTTCGGGAAATTCTCCTTTACAAAAAAATTTTGTTTTACATTATAACATTCTCGAAGAAAAATACTTGACAGAGTCGAAAAAGAGTGCTACGATAGAATTACAGCAAATGATTGCTCAAATCTATTTAGAAAGGAGTGTTGCTTTATGTCCATTCGCATGAAGGTGTGGGGGGACTACGCCTGCTTTACACGCCCAGAAATGAAAAGCGAACGAGTTAGTTATGACATACTAACTCCCTCCGCCGCCCGGGGCATTGTGGAAAGTATATTTTGGCATCCCGGGATGAAATGGATCATCGATGCCATTTACGTGCAAAAACCCATTCAGTTCACCAACATCCGCCGCAACGAGGTGTCGGAAAAGATTTCCTGCAACACGGTCCGCAGTGCAGCGAAATCTGGTAAGCCTCTATCCCTGTTTATCTCCCAGTGCATCCAGCAGCGGGCTACCACGGCGCTGCGGAATGTGGAGTACATCATCGAAGCCCATTTCGACATGACCGACCAAGCAGCCCCGGGAGACAATCCCGGCAAGTTCCAGGAAATGTTCACCCGCCGGCTGAAAAAAGGACAGTGCTACCGTCAACCTGTATTGGGATGCCGGGAGTTTTCAGCCTTCTTTTCCCCTTGTGAGGAGATTCCCCCCTGTCCCCCGGAACTAAAAGGGACCCGGGATCTGGGGTATCTGCTCTACGATTTGGACTACAGCGACCCTGCCAACATTCGCCCCCTCTACTTCCGGGCGGTGCTGGTGGACGGCAAGCTGGATCTGCGGGAGGTGGAGATCAAGTCATGATCCTAGACGCATTAGTCCGCTATTACCAAGCGGTGGAACTGCCCCATCCGGGATGGAGCAAAGTGAAGGTGTCCTATGGATTGAAACTGAACGAGGAAGGTGAAGTGATAGGCACCACTACCTATCTTGAGTGGGGAGAAAAGGGGAAAAAACCTCTGCCTGAGATCAAAACACTGCCGGAACCGGTAAAACGTTCCAGCGGTGTCAATCCCAATTTCCTCTGCGACAACGCCTCCTACCTGCTGGGGGTGGACCAAAAAGGCAAGCCGGAGC
>DXWR01000242.1 GCA_019416775.1 Oscillospiraceae bacterium
CTGCTCCACCATCTGCTGAGTAGCGGGAGAAAGAAAGCTCAATCCGGTACACACCGCCGCCGCCTGAGCCAAAGAGCCGGAGATAGGCGCCAACAACAGCGGCAGCAGATACCATAACAATGCCCCGGCTGCTGCCACGGCTAACAGCCGGATCAGCCACCCTTTCAGCCGCTTTCCCATGCACCTTCACCCTCCCTGTCAATCTCAAACCAGTGTATGAGAAGGGCAGGCGGATTAGAATGGGACTAGCCTGTCAAAGCCAGAATTTCCTCCGTAGACAGGGTGGGTTGAAGGGCGATATTGATAGCACAGGCGGTGAGTTTGGCGGCGTGCTCTAAAATTAAATCAATTTCTCGAGGGGTGACAATCAAAGACTGGGAAGAGCCGGAAATTTCCGCTACCATCGGCACTCCCACCCCAACCACCGGTACCCCCAGGGTGTGCCGGTTCAGCTCCTGACGGTTGTTGTGTACACCGCTGCCGGGAACAATACCGGCGTCGCTCATCTGCACCGTCCGCCCCAGCCGTTCCAAACCGGAACAGGCCAGAGCGTCCACCACAACCACCGCCTGGGGCTGCACCACCCGGCACACCGCCTGGATCAGTTCCGCGCTCTCCACCCCGGTTTGTCCCAACACTCCGGGGGCAAAGGCGCTGACCGGATTGACTCCCTCCAACCCAATCTCTTTGGTCAAGGAGCCGGGAAGATGACGGGTCACCAAAATCTGATCCGCCACCTGGGGACCGTAGGCGTCAGGGGTAATGCTGCGGTTACCTAGCCCCGCCACCAGCACCCGACTGCAATTCTCCGGCAGCAGGCGCTTCAAGCAGTCCGCCAAATCTTCCGCTTCCTGAAAAGACACCCCGCTGTCCCGGGCAAAGGGGGCAGGATCTGCGGTCAAATAGCGGCCCACCGGTTTTCCGATCCGCTCTGCCGCCTGGGAGGAAGAGACGGTGACCTCTTCGCACGCCAACTGCCCCTGGGTAAACCGGCGATGCTCTAACCCTTGCAAAGAAGTGTCTCCGGCAAAATCCATACATTCCAGGGCCAAATCCGTTCGGCTGTTCATACAATACTCCTAAATCTAAAATTTGTTCCAATTACCCCTTGCGTTTCGCCGCATTCCGTGGTATCATATTGAATGCTGTCATAGTCTTAACGTGTCTCAAAATAAGGGTATGAAACGATTCTGTACCGCTAGTGTGTCTAACAACGGCGGTTTCATGCAAGGAGGTGCTGGGGATGCCCAATATCAAATCTGCTAAGAAGCGTGTTCTGGTCAACCAGACTAAGGCCGCTCGGAACAAGGCTCTGAAATCCAATCTGAAAACCATGATGAAGACTGCCAACCAGGCGGTGGAAGCCAAGGCTGATAACATGGACGCCGCTGTGGCCAACGCAGTGAAGACCATCGACATGGCCTGCTCCAAAGGCTTGATCCACAAGAACAACGCCGCCCGGAAAAAGAGCAAGCTGGTAAGCAAGCTCAACGCTGCCAAGGCGTAATAGAATGTTGTAAGAAAACAGGCCTCCAACCTCTGGGCCTGT
>DXWR01000243.1 GCA_019416775.1 Oscillospiraceae bacterium
GTCTTACAGATCAGATGGCGAATTTGGTTTGTAAGACGTTTTTTATATGTTTTTGTTTGATGTTTTCTTTTTCGGATGATCTCATTTTGATAAAATAACTTGCTATGAACACCTATTCTATTTGAGAAACTTAACCTTTGCACAGGTATCCTCTGTACGCCGTCTTTTTTGCTGATCGGTCACACATCACTGCAACCCCTGCAATTTCATTCAAAAAACTTGGTATTACCCCTTGACAAAACCGGCTCTGTGGTATATTATAACATTGTTACATAGCAATGTTATACGGAGGCTCTTATGGAAGAAAAATCACTGGACACGTTGGAAAGAATACGGCAGGCTGCTTTGGAAGAATTTTCCGAAAAGGGATTTCTGGGCGCTTCCCTGCGGCAGATTGTAAAAAATGCCGGGGTGACCACCGGGGCCTTTTACGGTTATTTTTCCAGCAAGGAAGCACTGTTTGCCGCCATTGTTGAGCCCCACGCCGCTGCGCTCATGGGAAAATTTATGGAAGCTCAAACCGGTTTTGCCGAACTGCCGGAAAAAGAGCAGCCGGAGCACATGGGCGAAGCCTCCGGCAACTATGTGGACTGGATGGTGGACTATATCTGCCAGCATCGGGAACCAGTGAAATTGCTGCTGTGCCGGGCGGAAGGAACTTCCTATGAGCACTTTATCCACAATATGGTAGAGGTTGAAGTGGATTCCACCCTCCGATATATAGAAGTGCTGCGCCGGTTGGGCAAAGATATCCCCCCAATAAACCGCTCTCTTTGCCACATCATTGCCAGCGGAATGTTCAACGGGCTCTTTGAAATTGTGATTCACGATATGCCCCGGGAACAGGCGTTTCGGGATGTGGCACAGTTTCGCACCTTCTATACAGCCGGTTGGTTAAAACTGATGGGACAATAGTCCTATCTTTTTTGCACATAAGTTAGTTAAAACTAACCATCAAAGGAGGCCATTTTATGAAAAAACGAAAAAAGAACAACGTGGCGGCTTTACTGCACTATGCGGGCAGCCGCAAAGGGCTGACCTTTCTGGGACTGGCTCTATCGGCGGTGTCCATGGTGTTGAGCATGGCGCCATACATCTGCATCTGGCTAGCGGCACGGGATTTGATTGCCGTGGCGCCGGATTGGACCCGGGCAGAAAATGTGGCGCAATATGGCTGGCTGGCGTTTGCTTTTGCGGTGGCGGGCATTGTCCTGTACTTTTTGGGGCTGATGTGCACCCATCTTGCCGCCTTCCGCACGGCGGCCAACATCCGCAAACAGGGTGTCGCCCACGTAATGAAGGCTCCGCTGGGCTATTTTGACGCCAACGCCTCCGGCCTCATCCGGGGCCGGCTGGATGCAGCGGCTGCCGACACCGAAACACTGCTGGCCCACAATCTGGCGGACATTGTGGGTACCATTACCATGTTTATCGCCATGCTGGTGATGATGCTTGCTTTTGACTGGCGGATGGGACTGGCCTGCCTGCTGGCGGCAGTCATTTCGGTACTGGCCATGTTCTCGATGATGGGCGGCAAAAACGCAGCGTTTATGGCGGAATACCAGGCGGCCCTGGACCGGATCAACAAAGCGGGAACAGAATACGTCCGGGGCATTCCGGTGGTAAAGATCTTCCAGCAGACCGTCTACTCCTTCAAGGCTTTTCAGGACGCTGTGGAAGACTATAGCCGCATGGCTGGGCATTACAACTCCGACGTGTGCAGCAAGCCCCAGTCTATCAACCTGACCTTCACCGAAGGGGCCTTTGTATTTCTGGTGCCTGTTGCTGTGTTCCTGGCGCCCGGCGCCCTGGCTGCCGGGGACTTTGCCGGGTTCATCGCCGACTTTGCCTTCTATGCAGTGTTTTCAGCCATCATCTCCACCGCCTTGGCCCGCGTTATGTTCGCATCCTCCGGCATAATGCTTGCCGGCGCTGCCCTGGGCCGCATTAACCAGGTGATGGACGCCCCCACGCTAAAGGTGCCGGAACATCCCAAAACTCCCCATGGCAACAGAGTGGAGTTTCAGGACGTGAGCTTCACCTACGACGGAGCAGAAACTCCCGCCCTGTCCCATGTATCCTTTACGGCAGAGCCGGGGCAAACCGTGGCGCTGGTGGGCCCTTCCGGCGGCGGGAAAACCACGGCCGCCAGCCTGATCCCCCGGTTCTGGGACGCCACCTCGGGAGTGGTAAAGGTGGGCGGCATCGATGTAAAGCAGATGGATCCCCATGTACTCATGGAGCAGGTGGCCTTCGTATTCCAGAACAGCCGTTTGTTTAAGGCATCCATCCTGGAAAACGTCCGGGCTGCACGTCCTTCTGCCACCAGAGAGCAGGCACTGGCCGCCTTAGAAGCCGCACAGTGCCGGGACATTCTGGAAAAGCTGCCCCAAGGCATCGATACCCAGATCGGTTCCGAGGGCACCTATCTATCCGGGGGGGAGCAGCAGCGCATCGCTTTGGCCCGAGCCATTTTAAAGGATGCGCCCATTGTGGTGCTGGACGAAGCCACCGCTTTTGCCGATCCGGAGAATGAAGTGCTGATTCAGAAAGCTTTCGCTGCATTAACCAAAGGCCGCACCGTCATTATGATTGCCCACCGCCTGTCCACCGTGGTTGGGGCAGACAAAATCATTGTTCTGGAAGAAGGCCGCATTGCGGAACAGGGGACCCATAGGCAACTGACGGCCGCAGGCGGGCTGTACGCCCGGATGTGGAGCGACTACAACCGGGCGGTTCAATGGAAAATTACCAAGGAAGAGGAGGCGGTATAACATGTTCGGCAAAAACTTTCAGCGCAAATACGCCCTGACCGACCAAGGGCTGCGAAACACCAAAAAAGGGACCATTTGGACGGTGATCGTCAACCTTGTGGTGATGGGCGGCATAGCCATCCTATACCGATTGATGAGCAATTTTATGGACACCCTGACGGGCGGCGCCCCCCTTCCCGGAGCGGTGCTGCCGGTAGTTCTGGTGGTTTTGTTTCTTCTGCTTTCTTTCCTGACCCATCTGCAGCAGTACAAAGCCACCTACGGCTTGGTCTATGACCAGGTCCGGGACACCCGGCTCAGTCTGGCGGAACGGCTGCGCAAGCTTCCTTTGGGGTACTTCGGCAAGCGGGATTTGGCCGACCTGACCGAAACCCTGATGGGGGACGTCAACCGCATGGAGCACGTCTGGAGCCATGTGCTAGGATATCTGTACGGAGCCTACATTTCTACGGCTGTTGTCGCCGTCTGCCTTCTGGTTTATAACTGGAAAATGGCTATCGCCTGCCTGTGGGGAGTCCCGGTGGCCTTCGGACTGCTGTTCGGCAGCCGGAAGCTGGCCGCCCGGTCTTCCGAACGGACGAAAAAGGCCGCCCTCCGAGTCTCCGACGGCATTCAGGAGGCCTTGGAGAACGTCCGGGAAATCCGCACCACCAACCAGGAGGAACGGTATCTAGCCAGCCTGAACGAGAAGATTGACCAGCACGAGAAGATCACCATCCGAGGCGAGCTGACCAACGGCCTGTTTATCAACGCCGCCAGCGTCATCATGCGTCTGGGCGTAGCGACTACCATTCTGGTGGGAGCGAACCTGATCCTCTCCGGGCAGATCGACTTTATGCTGTTATTCCTGTTCCTGCTGGTCATCACCCGAATCTACGCCCCTTTCGACCAAAGCCTGGCGCTGATTGCGGAGTTGTTCCTATCCCAGGTGTCGGCCGACCGCATCAATGAAATCTATCATACCCCTGCCGCAAAAGGCGCCGAAACCTTCCGGCCCCAGGGCCACGACATCGTATTTAAACAGGTTTGCTTTTCCTATGATGAGAAAGAAATCCTGCATGACGTGAGCTTTACCGCCAAGGAAGGGGAAGTGACAGCGCTGGTGGGCCCCTCTGGTTCGGGCAAGAGTACTTGCGCCCGGCTGGCCGCCAGATTGTGGGACGTCACCAAAGGTACCATTCAGGTGGGCGGTGTGGACATTTCCACCGTAGACCCGGAGGTGCTGTTGAGCGATTATTCCATGGTTTTCCAGGATGTGGTGCTGTTTGATGACACGGTGATGGAAAACATCCGCCTGGGCAAGCATGGCGCTACGGACGAAGAGGTACTCGCCGCCGCCAAAGCCGCCAACTGCGACGAATTTGTCCGACGGCTGCCGGAGGGCTACCACACCCCCATCGGAGAGAACGGAGCCAAGCTTTCCGGCGGGGAACGCCAGCGCATTTCCATTGCCCGGGCACTGCTGAAGGATGCGCCCATTGTGCTGCTGGACGAGGCCACCGCAAGTCTGGATGTGGAGAACGAAACCAAGGTACAGGGGGCGCTTTCCCGCCTGCTGGCGGGCAAGACGGTGCTGGTAATTGCCCACCGAATGCGCACCGTACAGGCCGCCGATAAAATCGTTGTCCTGGCCGACGGACGGGTGGCGGAAGAAGGTGCCCCTGCCCAGCTGATGGAACAAAGCGGCCTTTTCCGCCGCATGGTGGAGCTGCAGCGGCAGAGCGCCGGATGGAAGCTGGGATAAGCGGCTTTTGCATACGATGATATAGCGGGTATATTCCAAAAGATAGTTAATAAAAAACCGCAGGTCAGAGGAACCATCTCTCTCCTGCGGTTTTATGCAAGCAATATCTTTTCCGATGTCTGGGAATGAAAGACGCCATCACAGCAAACGGTATTCTCTTGGCTAACGAAAACTGCCCAGGCCGTATTTTTTGACCACTCGATCCAGTTTTTTGCAGACGATAGGATACAGCAAAAGCGAAAAGACTAGGTTTCCGGCGCTGTGGATGGCGTTAAACAGAGTGGCGGCGCCGTAAACCGTCAAAAACAGCTCCAGGGTGATCCCTTCCCCGTAAAAAGCCACCGTCCAGATGTCCACGATCCAGCCGTAGAGAAAACCGGAGGCCAGGGCAGCGGCGCAAACCAGCCATTTCTGCCGCAGACGGAGTTTTCCCAGTGCGCCCCCCAGCAATCCAATGACCCCCCAGCCCAGCATCTGCCACAAGGTCCAGGGGCCCGTCCCCAGCGCCAGGTTGGACACCACCGCGCTCAGCGCTCCGGCGGCAAATCCCTGCACCGGCCCCAAACTGATCCCGGCACAGAGCACCAGCACCGTCACCGGCTGCACCTGGGGCAGAAAGGCGAACACCACCCGCCCCACACTGGCGGTGGCCACCAGCACCATCACCGGCATCAGTGCCCGAGCGGAAGGACGACGGTTTTCAAAGGCCAGCAGCAGCGCCGCAATGCTGCACCCCGCCCCGCCAAACAGCAGCAGGGTGTAATACCGCACCATGCCCGGAACAAAGGTCATCACCAGGATACAGACTGCCATTCCCGCCAGGCAAAGCCAGGGGAGGAGTTTGCGAAATCCGTTCATCCCTTTTCCTCCCTCACGTTAAGCTGTTCCGGCAGCAAGGCAATCCGCTGTTTCGCCGGAAGGTACTGCTGCAGGGAGGTGAGGTAAAACCGGTTTCCTGCAAAAAATATTTCCGGCGGCTGGGGGGGCAGCAACTGGCCATGGAAGAGGAAACCGCAGCGGTGGCCGTACCGGGCGGCGAAGTCCGGGTCATGGCAGGAAATCAGGATCGCCATCCCCTGCCTGGACAACTGGGTGAGCCGTTCCCCCAGCCGGGCGGAGGCGGCGGCGTCCAAACCCTTGCCCGGCTCATCCAGCAGCAGGAGTTTGGGCCGTTTCAACATTAGCTTGGCCAATGCCGCCAGTTGCCGCTGTCCCCCGGACAAATCCAGGGGATTTTGGGTCCACACTTGTTTCAGCGGGGAGAACAAGGGCTGTTCCAGCCACTGCTCCACCTGGTCCGGGCCCAGTCCCCGGGATTTTCCATAGGAATACAAATCCTCATCCAGCCGGTCCCCGTCAAACAGCTCCATGGGGTCCTGGGGAAGATACCCGGCCTGGGCAAAGGCAGTGGGCCGCCATAAGCTGGACTTTTCCCCTTCCAGCCGGATGCTGCCGGAAAGCAAAGGCACCAGTCCCGCCACCGCCTTCAATAAAGTGGTTTTGCCGCAGCCGTTGGCCCCCAGCAGCACAAAGATTTCCCCGGCGGACAGGGTCAGATCCACCTCCCGCAGCACCGGACGGGATTGTCCGGGATAGCCTGCCGTCACCTGTTTCAGCTTCAGCAATGGACGGCCGGAAGGATGGACCGGTAAGGGAGCGGCGGACAGCCTGGCAAAATCCGATTCCGGCAAGGGCTGTTCTCCCTGAGAAGGAGGATGGCCCAGAGTCTGCATCACCCGGCACCCCGCCGGCAGGGCGGCGAACAAGGGATGCCCCTGCTTGCCCAAATAATCTGCGGCGTCCTGGGGACTGCCGGAAAACAGCAGTCTCCCCTGCTCCAGCACCAGCACCCGGTCCGCCTGGAAAAAGATGCTGTCCGGCTGATGGAGAGCCGCCAGTACCGTCATGTTGTTTTCCCGGTGAAGGCGGAGAAGCTGCTCCAAAAAGCTGCGGCTGTGTACCGGGTCCAGCTGAGCGGTGGGTTCGTCCAGCAGCAGCAAAGAAGGATCCGCCGCCAACACCGAAGCCAGGGCGGTAAGCTGCCGCTGTCCTCCGGAAAGCTGTTCCATGGGGGTGTCCAGCCAGGATTCCATGCCGAAATAGCAGGACAGTTCCCCGCAGCGGCGGTTGATGGCGGCAGGCTCCACCCCCAGCTGCCGCAGCCCAAAGGCCATTTCCTCCAAGGGGGTGGGCATACAGAGCTGATCCTGGGTGTGCTGAAAGAGATACCCCACTTCCCCCGCCAGCTGTTCTTTGGGCAGGCAGGAAACCTCGGTGCCACGGAGGGTAATTTCCCCGGTGCGGGTTCCAAAGGGGGCGATAAGGTGCTTGATGAGTTTGAGCAGGGTGGTTTTTCCGCTGCCGGTGCCCCCCAGCAGCAGCACCAGTTCTCCCGGCCGGAAGGATGCAGTGACATCTTGCAGCGCCGGCCGACTCACATCGGGGTACCGGAAGGTAAGATTCCGGATGGTGACCAACGGTTCCCCGGAAGCGGAGAGGGTGTGTTTAGAGGATGTCATGGGCGTTTGCCTCCTTCCAGGATTGGTTCCAGCGCCGGAGCACCAGCCGCCGCCGGGCCTTCTCCCCCGCCGTCCAGAAGGCGGGAAGCAGCAAGAGCAGTAGATAACAGCCTGCCCCGCCCCAAAACAAAAGGCTTCTTGAAACGGTGATTTCCGGGAAAAACCGGCAATCCAGCATTCCAGTGAACCAGGCCCAAACCACCCCGGCGGTCAAAAGCAGGGTGGCTGCCAGCATTCCCCCGTCCCGGGGATGCAGTTTTTCCACCGGCCAGCGGGAAGGGCGCTTCCCCAGGCCGTATCCCCGGGCGGTCATGGAGTCCGCCGTGGTGATGCTCTGCTCCAGGGAAGCGGAAAACTGGCTGGACAGCAGCCGTCCCCCGTCCTGAAACCGCCGGGTTAGGCTGCCTTCCTGGGTGGTGCGGCCCAGGGTCCGCTGGGTGTCCATCCGACTTTTCATCCGCTTTCGATAAAGTGGGAGAAAACGCAGCAGCATGGTTAAAATCATGATAATCCCCGGCAGCACCCCGCCTAGCAGATCCAGCAGCCCGCTGCGTCCCAGGCTTTTGGCAAAGAGCATCAGCCACACCGCCATGCCCACCGCCATGCACCCAGCCGTGACGCCGTAAACCAGGCTTTCCAGGGTCAAGGGCTGGTCGTTGAGGTACAAAAACACCGTATCCCCCCGGCTGTTGAAAAACAAATTCAGCCCGCCCATGAGCAGAATCACAGGCAGGCCGAACTTCAGGGTGGTCCGGCAGCTTTTGGCCCCCAGCGCCCCGCCCTGGCAAATCAGCCCTGCCGCCAGTGCCGCCGGGGACAGCACAGGATGGCAGAACAGCATTCCCAGCAGCAGTACCGGCAAAAACCAGCACAGGCGGGTGACCGGGTGAAAACGACTCAACATACCGCACCTTCCTTTTCTGTTGTATTAGGAGGGGACACTGTCCCCGGGGATCACCGTATAGACGATTTGGATCATATCCCCATCCCGGATGAGTTGGTTGCTGATTCCCTGGGAGGAAAACTGCCCGTTGAGGTAGTACACCCAGCCGCTAGTGGAGCCGCAGTCAAACTCCCGCAGCCCAGCAATCTGCCGGATGTACTCTCCAGACCAGGAGGAAGTTGTACGATACTCGATGCCGTTGGCGTTGCACACCGCCTGAAACGCATCCCACACCGTGGCGGAACCGGTAAACTCCCACTGGGTGGCCGGCAGCAGCATCCCGTCTTCCGGCAGAGACAGTCCCAGATCCCCTGGGTAGTCCAGCGCCGTTTGGCAGGAAATGCTCACCGTCACGGTGTTGGACCGGGGCGTTTCCGGCTGGGAATCCGCCTCAGAAACCGCCGGTGGCTCAGATGCGGTCACAGAGGTGCCTGTGCCTGCAGACTGACTGGTTTGGGTGGCCCCAGAGGTTTCCGCTTGCCCGGAAGAAGCCTCTGCCCAGGATAAGGTCTCCCCTGCTGCCGAAGCGGAAGAAGCGGATTCTTCCTGCGCCTCCGCTTCCACTTCCGAACCGGCGGGGACAGGCTCTGCCTGAGCTTCCGCCGAAGCAGTACTCCAACTGCTGGTGATTCCGGCTTCGGACGCCAGCCGCTGCTGGCGCTGCTGAGGGGTTTCGATGCGCACACAGCAAAAGCACACCGCCACCACCGCCGCCAGCACCAGGGCAATGCCCCCCAGCAGCAGTGCTTTTTTTCGCCGCCCTTGGGAAAAGAATTTCATTTTCGTACCTTCTTCATGCCAACCACGCCTGCAGTCACAGCCAACAGCAAGACAGTAAGGGCGCCGGCAGCCCAAGGAGTGCTATCATCTCCGGTTTGCGGGTTGGATTCCCCGGCAGAGATTTCGGATGCCCCTTCTGAAGAAGTTTCCTGAGAAGGAGTGCTTTCTGTCTCGGTGGCAGAAGTGGTATCCTCCGGCTGTTCGGGCGTTACGGGAGTTTCCGGCGGATGCTGTTCCAGCACTTCGGCATAGGTCAGCAGGCCTTCCAGTGCATCGGCGGTGGCGTAAGAATTCGCAGATGTGTTGTCCATGTAGCCAAAGGCCCCGCTGTCCGCCACAAAGTACCGGTCCATCAAAGCCTGATAGGTCGCCGCTGCCTTTTGAGCGGCAGCCTCATCTCCCCGGGCAGCCTGATCCGCCAAAGCGGACAGGGCCAGGCCGGTGGAATCAGCATTGCTGTCGGTGCTGTACTGAAAATCGGAAAAGTAGCTGCCATCCAGCTGACGGAGGGAATCCACAAAGGTCATGGCGTTTTCCGCTGCCTGGGCCACCCCGGCCACCTGGCCGGTATAGGCCATGGCACCCCGCGCCATGACGGTGTTGGTGTCCACGCTGCATCCCCAGTAATCAAAGGCCTGTTCTTCTTCGCTGTAATGGGACAGCAATCCCTCTGCCAGGTTGTCCCGGAGGGTTTGAGTGCAGCCCAGCTGCTGGGCGCACCAAAGAGCCCGGGCGATGTTATAGGGGTTGTCTGCCGCGATAAATTCAGGAGTACCTAGGGTTTCCCCGGCCTGCACCATCTGGGCGGACAGCTCCTCGTCCCCGATTTCCTGCGCCAGCCAGGCGGCCCCCAAGGTACCCACCAAGCTGGGGCTGGCCACCGGGTCGTAGTTTTCATCGTAGCCCTGATAGACGGCGGCGCCGTAGGTCTCCAATTCCTCTGCCGCCTGGGTTAGGTAGCTTTCCACCACGGTCCCGGCCTGTTCCAAGCCGCTGCGGTACAGCAGCTGCACCGTGGCCAAGTCGCTGGCCGAATAGCCGGTGGAGGTGAAGTTTTCGGTAAGATACCCCGCCGCTGCGTCGGCGGTTTGCCGGACCTGGGCGGCGGTCACCGTTTCTTCTGCGCTGACCCCCAGGGTCATGACGCCGGCTGCCAAAATCACGGCGGTGAAAGCGGCGCCCAGGCGATGGAAGATGGTTTTTTGTTTCATGCTGTTTGCTCCTTTTCTTTGGTTTGGACAGGAACAAAGAAACCCCTCACCAAATTTTGTGAGGGGCCATTTGTCTTTTGGAAACTGTCTTGCCCGGAGCAGACTGCTCCCCCGGACCGGCAAAACAGTCTGTCCCCGAGAAACGCCTCACCGCATTTCCCGAAGCAGGCAGTTTAGGCAGATATCCTGACTTGGCGGTTTCTTCCTCCCCCTTGGCCTTCCCAGTTCCAAACAAACCAGTGGCAATCGCAAGGGTTTGTCGCCGCATACAGTAGGTGCAAGCTGTCACGGATTCTCACCGTGTTCCCTATTAAGGGGCAAGGAAGGTTCCCTGCCCCGCCTAAACTGTTGACGCTTGTCCGAGTTGAATTTTACCACACTCAATCTAAACATGTCAACCTGGGTTCCTCTTTCTCTGCATTTAAGATAGCTTTGCATTTCCATATGGTTTTCCCGGTTGCCGAAAGTACTTGCAATTTTCTGCAAACAGAATTAAACTCTTAATCTGTCTCTTATACACATCTGACGCT
>DXWR01000244.1 GCA_019416775.1 Oscillospiraceae bacterium
GTATTAAGCAAAGGAAACAGTACAAAAAGGAAAAATAGGAAAAGAAAATTAATACTAAAAGTAGTAACCGAATAAGATATTACAAATATTTGGCCAACTCCGGAATCTTTTGGAGGGTTTCTAAAGTTTCCGGAAAGTCCAGCACTAGCCGCACCGCGCACCGTTTGCAGAACTGCTCCCGACGGCGGGGATTGTCCCGCATCTGCTGTTTAAACCCCCAAGTATGGGTAAAATCGGTTTGCCGGTTACCGAAGAGATGGGCCAGATTGTCCAATTCGTGGATGGGAGTTCCTGTTTTTTGCGCGCACATGGAAATCATCCGTTGTTCCGCAAATACCATGTAAATCAGGGGATCGTCTGCTTTGGTACAGTGTTCCATAAATTGAATGGCCGTTTGAGTATAGGCAGCTAAAAAGGCGGGATCATGAAAGCAGACAAAGGCAGTGTTGCAGGGGGCGATGTCCCAGTCCAATTCCGGCCAAACATAATCGTCGTCTGTTCTCAAAAACAGTTTTTGGGGGTAAACAGTGGGGTTGATTTCTTCCCGGTGGATGATAGATAAGGGGTAAGCACTGATCCGATCTCCCAGTGTATTCCAAACAATAAAGTCTGTGTCCATCATCACGACCGGGGCAGGCTGGTAGGTTAGGGCGTAGAGTTTTGCCGCCGCCCAGAATACATGGGGATTGACGTTGGCTGGAATCAAATGATCCAGTACATTGTCCACTCCATCGTCCCAGATCCACAAAAGCCCCAACTTTTTGTAATAGTCGTAGCCGGTTTGGTCGGTGACCATCCGAATACTCCCGTTGTGCTTGCGCCATTCCAAAGCGGATAGCATGGTAGTCAACAGCTCAAAATCTTCGATTTCATAGGATTGGTTGGGGTGCTTTACCGCAAAGACTTTGCTCCAGTTGGTATGAAAAGCTCTCATGCCTGGGTCTCCCCTCCTTCCCGTTAAATCAGGTGCAGGCCGTAGCCGTACACCACAAATTCCTTGCCGCTGGCGGTATAAAATACGCCGTTATCATAAAATTCCGGCTCCCAATCCTCTTCCGGCACTGGAGTGTTTACCGTGGCGGGAGGAGCCAGCAGTTCTTCCTCCC
>DXWR01000245.1 GCA_019416775.1 Oscillospiraceae bacterium
CTGGTTGAGCCATTGTTTCACCTGTTTAGCGTATTCTTTCGAAGGCAGGGTTCCACGCAGCGTTCCGGCTTTTTGGGCCAGCTCTTCCAGATGTTCCGGCAGCAGGCCTTCCAGATATTCCCGCAAAGCCCCTGCCAAAGCGGGAGACACGCCGCCGGTGGTGATGCCAATGGTAATGGGGCCTCGGTGGATCAGGGCAGGAAAGTAAAAATCACAGTTTTCCTTATCGTCCACGCTGTTCACCGGAATCCCCCGTTGGCGGCAATCCGCGGCCACCTGGGCGTTGAGGGCGGAATCGTCGGTGGCGGCAATGGCAAAACTGACTCCTTCCAACAACTCTTCACGGTACTCTTTCGCCTGAGCCGATATTCCCAATGCAGCCAGCTCCGAGCAGACTTCCCGGGCGCAGAGCACCAGCGTTACCCCGAAGGGCAGCAGTTTTTCCGCTTTCCGGGCAGCCACCTTTCCGCCTCCCACCAAAAGGCAGCGCTTCCCTTCCACCGGGATCATAAAGGGAAAACAGTTCATACTTTCTCCTCCTGAAACCGCCGGGAAACCGCCTGCAAAAATGCCGCCGGGTCCTCCTTGCGCAGAGTGTAAAAAAACTGCCGCTGCCCAGGATCCAGTTGCTCCAGCTGAGAGGCGTACTGCCGAGCGGTTTCGTCCGCTTGATATTCCAGCAGACAGAGCTGGGTAAGCTGCTGGGCCTCTTCAATTTCATGCTGCTTTTGCCGGTTATTTTCCTCTGCCGCCGTGCGCAGATCGTCAATGCCCACGCGCCGGCAGTGAGGCAGACTATCCACCTCCGGGTCAATGTCCGGGGGCACCGACAGATCCAAAAACAGCCGTTCTTTCGGCGTATGGAGATAGGTACGCACCCCCTCTAAGGTCAAAACCGTGTGAGGGGAAGCGGTACAGCAGAGGATCACGTCCGCCCGATCCAGGCACTGATACCGGTTTTCGTAAGGCAGGGTGCGCTGTTCCTCCCTGCCGTGGCTGCGGGAGGTGACCAAAAGGGTCAGTTCCTTGCGGCAGATTAGGTTTTTGTACACCGCCGTACCGATGTGACCGGAAGCTCCGATGAGCAGCACCGTCTTTTCCGGCTTACCGAAGCGGAACACCTGATTGGCCGCCAATGTGGCCACCGAGCAGGCCAAAGAAGAAATCTGGGTTTCGCTGCGCACCCGTTTCCCGCAGGCAATGGCGGCCTGGAACACCGTGTCCAGCCCCTGAGTCAAGCCCATCTGCCGAGCCTGCTCATAGCTGTGCTTCAACTGTCCCAGAATCTCATCCTCCCCAATGAGCATACTTTCCAATCCGGCCGCCAAACGAAACAGGTGCAGAGTAGCATTCCGACCGGTGAAAAAAGCAAATTCGTCAGGAGTTTGACCGGCCGCTTGGGCCAACTTCTGCTGAGCCTGGTATCGGTCACAGAGAAAATAGAGTTCTGTGCGGTTGCAGGTGTTCAGCAGCACACATCCCCCCAGACTGCGGAAGGATTCCAACAGGGAAATCCGTTTCCCTTCCGGGAAGGCAAAGGCTTTGCGATAGGAAACGGGAGCCAACTTGAAATTTATAGTAAGACAATTCATGAAATAGGTCCTTTAAAAAAATGATGTTCTAACGATAGTAAAGCGGGACACTAACAGC
>DXWR01000246.1 GCA_019416775.1 Oscillospiraceae bacterium
GGTTTTGATGTGTTAATCTCATAAAACCATTCTTTTTCAAGTCCATTTTCTTTTTAAAATTCTTGCGCAGCATCCGAATGACTTTGGTTTTGAACACATCAACGGGGGTTTTGCGATGCCGGATTGGAAACAAGTTCTGGAAAATGCTTTGGATATTTTAAAATACCCAGGCGATCTTAGCGATACCTTGGCGGAGTTTCAGCGAAAATGGGGCAGAGAAGTACCTGCGCTGTTCAGTCCGCGCTTTGATGAAATTAACACACAGTATATCCGTCTACCTCACGAGCAGGGAGTGTCTGCTCTGGGGCAGGAATTGACCGCTTTAGACTATGCTCTTTATGATCTGGACCTGGAGGACAATTACCGATTTGTTTTGCTGCCTGCGATTCAACGGGAAGCATTTGAAGCCTTTTGCCGTCGGCAGGGTTGCTCTTTTCGTTTGGTGAAGCAGCGTGGGAGAAAGTGGGGACTGCCGGCAAAACCCCAAAGCTCCGGTGTTAAAATGCCCTGTGAAGAATACATCCTTTCCGGAGATACTCGGTATCGCATCACTTCTCTTGCTGGGAATTACGCCAGTGGATGGTTTCGAGAACAGGATGTTTTATCTTGGCAGGGAAGTTGTATTGTGGATTTGAGCCAGCGGCCTCCAAAGGCTGTCAAATTGCAGCAGCCTCATCATTTTGCCGCGTTAAGCTACTCCCCGAAACTGGACTTATACGCCGGGGTCAGCGCCTCTGCCAGCGGCAAAATCGGCGGTATCGCAGTGGGGAAAAACCCAATGGAAATGGATCGTTGGAGCAATCCTTCTCCTATTGGATATGCCGGATGTCCGAAAAGAGTTTTTTGGCTGGAGAATCATCTTTGTGTAGGGGACGAACAGAACGCCACCGTCCTCACCCGAAAAGAAGATGGCCGGTGGGAGTGTAAAAATTATATTTTACCCCGAGGAAAAGGCAGGTACTGCTTTGCCGCCGACGGATTGGGCCGCATTTATATCACTAACTGGCAAAGTACGCACGCAATGTACCGAATTGAGCGGGGAAGGATTGCCCAACACTGGTTTCCCATGAACGGTTACGATAATTTGGAAAACAGCATTCCCGTCCCTGGTACCAGCCGCATTTGGATGATTCGGGAAACTACTGGGAACCCCCTGCGTAAAAATATTCTGGATCTGGATCTGGATACTGGGCACTGCCGTATTGCCAATCTGCCGAGCATGGGGGAAAGTCCTGTCCTTTCTTCTTTTGTTGGAGATTGGATCTTAATCCAAAGCAACGGGGAGGATTTAAAGGCCGATTTTGCGCAGCTTTGGAACTCTAAAACCGGTGAGATTTTGCGGATTCGTCCCGGTATGTTTGGCAGTGAAAAATTAGAACATATCGGCGTCTTGCGGGATGGAACGGTGGTGCTCACCACCTTGCGGGCAGGAGTGGGGCAGGTGATCTACTATCCGGTGGATTTTTGGAGTTTTCTTCGCACTGCCAACAAGCCGAAAAAATTGGAACATTGGCGCCATTACAAGGAAATTTATCCTGATCTTCCCTTTGATCTTCCGCCAAAAGAGCCGGAAATAAAGGTGGCGTTGAAAAAGAACGGTCTAACCATTTGCGGGAAGTTTTTGGCTCCGCCATTTTCCCTTTCCCAGATGGTGGAGGCGCTTGGCCCTGCCCGTATAGATCTGCAAGATCAGCTGCAATTAAACCTGGAAACGGAGGAAGAAAATCAGCCGCCTTTTGTTTGCGCCATGTGGGATGAGTTGGGAATTCAAGGCTGTTTGTATGAGAATGAGTCGGAGATCCGCATTTTAGCCATCTGTCTGGCCCCTCATCCCAAAAATTTATCCCGCTGGGAATTTGATGGTGTAGTACAAATTAGCGGAAAGGATTACCGGAAAGCAGCATGGGAACCTTGGGGATTAGCGCAGAAACTCCAACTGGAGCAGTTTACTGTCTATACCTGTTTGCCCGGCTCTCTTCCCCCGGAAGTGGGTTTGGCGCAGAAGGGCCAATTGTCCTGGCTGAGTACTCATCTTGTAATTACTTGGAAAAGGCCGGAGCCGGAAAAGGAGGAAATCTAATGCGAGAAATATTGCTGCGCCATCAGTTTCAATCCATGAAGATTTCCTCCAAGATTACTTTGCTGCAGGATTTGGCAGAACGCTATGAGATGGCTATGCTTTCCCTTTATACCTTTGCTCGTTGGGGGCAGAACTGCATCACGGGTGTTTTTGAAAAGGATGGGCGAGTTTGGATCCTTGTCCCGGGAGACAGGGTCACTTTGGGCTGGAGCGAATTTGTGCAAGGCATGGGAGAGGACAACCAAACCGAACTCCGGGAAATTTTGCAAGAGCTGGAATATCCCGGTGACATTTTGGATTATCTGCGATCCGTCATGACTCCGGTGCGTCAGGTATGGGTGCCGCCCATGCTGGTGGGACAGAAGCTGGAGCAAACCTGTTGGGAGCCGGTGTCCTTTTGGGATGTGCGATTGCAAGGGGAACATCGGGATTGGCTGGAACAGTTTTGGCAGTATGAGCAAAGCAATTCCGGCAACCGGCTGAACTTAGCAGGCCGTGCCCGATTTGACCGCATTGGCAGCCGGTGGCAGGCGTTTCTTTACCAAAATACCACCTATTCCCAGCTTCAAAAAGCGCTGGAGAAACAGGGCTATTCTCTTCCTACAGCAGACGAGTGGTCCTATCTTTGCGGTGGGGGATGCCGGACGTTGTTTCCCTGGGGAGATGGTTTGGACAGTGGCTTCCATCTCCATCACTTTTCCTCTTCTGAGGACCGCCGGCCCTACGATTTGGAACAACCCAACTTTTTTGGTTTATCCATTGCCTTTGATCCCTATCGCCGGGAAGTTGTCCAAGCTGATACCTTGACTACCTGCGGCGGGGATGGTGGCTGTAACATCAGCGGCGGACTTGGCCCGATGCTGGGGTATCTGCCTTGCTCCCCCCACTGGAAACCGGAAATTCGAGAAACAGAAGCATTAAACGGTGATTTTGACTTTTACCGGCCTATCATACGGGTCGATTGAGAAAGGGAGAACCCTATGAATCAAGCGCAGCAAAACGCCTTGTTGGCCCAGTGCCGGCAATGGCTGGAGGAAGATCAGCCGCAAAAAATCATCGATGCCATTCAGGCGGTTCCCATGGATCAGCGTACACCGGAGCTGGACAGTGAATTGGCCCGGGCGTTGAACACCATGGCAGATCCGGATGAAAAAGAGTTGTTCCAGCAGGCGGTGGACCTGTTGCTTCCTCATGCGGAATATTTTCAGGGGGATCATAACTGGAATTACCGCCTGGGATATGCCTACTACTATTTGGATCGGGAGGATCTTGCGCTCCCCTATTTTGAGCAGGCCCTAAAAGCCCGCCCGGGAGATCAGGATACGCAAGAGCTGATTGAGGCGTGTCAGAAGGGCTTGTCGCTGCCGCGATTTGAACAGAATTTCCGGGAGCGGACGAAAGTGGCCTGGGAAGCTTTTGCCCAGCAAGAGGAGGAGCTTCGGCGATTGCTGGATGCAAAAGACCGTCAAGCGGTGGCGGAGCAACTGGTGGAAATATGTAACCGAATCCTTCACCTTGCCTTTGCCCATGTTTGTTTTGAGCTGGGGGTCAGTGGAGAAAAGTACGAGCTGATTCTCTCTCCGGAAGGAAATAAAGCCAAGCTGTTTGAGTTGGTTTACTTTCAAAACCACGCGCCGGCCCACCTTTTAACCCATTGGAATTTTTGGGTGGGACGTCAACCAGCAAAGGATTTTGCGATTCAGGTGAAGGATTGGCGCCTTTCCGGAGAAGAAGTGCGGGTTTGGGTCAAGCAGCAGGATAACGGCGTCAACCTCACCCTTTTCTGCGAAAAGTTACTGCCTTTGCTTCATCAGGACGAAAACCGGGCCTGGTGGATGCTTTCTACCCTTACCGATCAAGTGTTGGGTGAGGTAAACGCCATGGCTCTGATTTTGGATTTTCAGGTGGCGGAAATTCCTCCGGCAGGGGAAGGGATTCTTTTACAGGATCTGCCTCAAATGTTGAAAGAACTGGGCCTGCCGCTTTCGACGGATCCGGGGAAATACCTGGCATCCAGTTATACGGCCTACCAGCTTTCACCGGAGCAGGATCCTCAAAAGGATTGGCGGCTGGATGTCTTTGCCGGAAGCACCCTCTGTCCGGCCTTGGTCAGTGAATATCTGCAAGGGGAGAGTACCACAGCAGACAGTTACTACGCCGATGGGGTGGCGGCTGGATTTTTATGCTATCCTTTGGATGGATTCACCGGCGATCACCGAGCGGAAGCCAGTTTGGATTTCCGGGACGAATTGGAAGCCGCTTTGGCGGAAAAGGCCGGGGATGAGGCAGTGGTCTTTCTTGGCGGTGCCACCGGATTGTACTGCGGTTATCTGGACTTTATTGCCTGGGATCTCCCGTCGGTATTGGATGCCGCGGTGGAGTTTTTTCAAGGTACCTCGCTGTCCTGGGCGCATTTCCATACCTTTCGCCGGGATGCCGGTACCATTCGTCTGTTAGACCGGGAGGAGGAAGTGCCGCCTCAGATTCACCCGGAAACCGGATCTTTACTGGGTCCGGAAGAGCTGGAGACCTTGGCCTCCTTTGCCCAGGGCAGCAGCGGTTATTTTTATAAAATGCTGGCTTACCTTCATGATTGGATGGAAGACGGTATCAAGGCAAAGCGCTTTACCCGTCAACAGGCCCACGAGGATTTGCAAATTGCCTTGTGGTACGCTTACGGCTGTTTGAATGTGGATGAATATAGCTATTATTATCGGGCCGTCCAATGGATGAAGGAATCAGAAAAAAACGCCAAAGGCTGCGGCACCTGGTACTATCGTTATGCAGTGGCGCTGATGTACTGCGGACGGCTGGAAGAAGCTAAACAGTACAGTGAGCAAGGTGTTTTGGAAGAGCCGGGTTATCCCTGGGGCTGGCTGGAATTGGCAAAACTGCGCAGCCATTTTGGAGAGAAGGAAGCTGCCTTGCAGGCAGTGGAGCAGGGCCTTGTTCTGGTGCCGGAAGATTATGAGTTTTTGACGCTCCGTGAGGAAATTTTACAGGATGCTTCCTTGGAACAGATGGAATATCATTGGATCGACCCCGGCTTGGATCAAAAGCTGCAGGAAGGTTTGGATGAGGACGCTAACGACAAACAGCGGGCTATTTCCTGCATCGTCCTGTCCCAAGAAGGATTGGATCGGTTTACCAAACTGTTCCACCTTCATCCTGCAGATTGGGAATGGGATGACCCTTATTGTCATTTTTACTATGTGGTGCAGGATCATCCGGTGGATTTGGTGTTTCAAATGAACCGGGCCGGTTTGTCCAAACTGCGGTATTCCTGGCTGAAGACCCAAAAGGAATGGCTGGACGACGGCAGATGGTTCACTCAAGAAATTGAAAATGGACGGGTGGGCTTGCTCCACACGATTTTGTTTGGATTGGATTATCGGGTCAGCTTGATTTACTATCTGCCGCAGGAAGAAAAGTACTTTCAGCTCTGGCTGTTGGCTGACGGTACGCCTGCCAGTGCACCAGCTTTTTTAGAGGAGGAAACGCCTGCGTCCGCGCCGAAAACTGCGCCGGAGCATTATTCTCAAGAGGAAACCAAAGCGCTGGAGGCGCACATTGCCCGTTATTTCGGGGAATATCCCGGGGTGTTCCATGAGCTGGTTTCCCCAGATCTCCATCTGGATGTCTGCGTGGTCCCCCCGACCAAAGAAAAGAATTACTACACCTTGGCTACCTTAGGCATGGGCGCCCATCGGATGAACGTCCCGCCGGAATGGGCGGATCGGAAATTGGAGCGAGCGGAGTTGGTTTTGGCTCTCCCGCCTGATTGGAAACTGGATCAAGAAGCTCTGCAAGAGGAACAGTGGTACTGGCCAATTCGGATGCTGAAAACATTGGCGCGTCTACCAGGGGAAACCGATTCCTGGTTGGGATGGGGACATACGATAGAAAATAAAGTGCCTTTCGCCCAAACCACTGCCCTTTGCGGCGCCCTTCTCATTGCTCCACAGCAGGTGGAGGAGGGGGGAGAGGTTTGCACCCTGCCTAATGGAGAGGAGGTTAACTTCTATCAGGTGATCCCCCTTTATTCCAATGAAATGGAGTATAAAATTTCCCACTCTGCCGAAGAATTGCTGGACCGGTTGGCGGGCGTCAGCTTTGTGGTCCGCCCAGATCGTCCTAACGTTTTGGAGCAGCAGGAGGAAACGGAAGATCGGATCTTGGACGATGCCCGGTGGCATCTGGAAACGATCCGGGAAAAGAATCTCCCGGTGGAAGAAATTTCCGCTTACAGCCATCTGGTCATCTACCTTCGCTGGTGTATGGAACATGACCTGATGACAGAGCAGTTTTGGAAGCGGCATCCTGCTCTGGCAGAAGGGCGGAAGGACGGTTTTGCTCTGCTGGATCTGCGCTCTTTTCTTCGGGAAAAACTAAACGGGATGTTGCTGTCCTCTTTCTTCAATGAGACAGGGCAGGCGTTTTCAGACTACTATTACGGTGATGGAAATGCTCCCTATTACCCGTCTGACATCGACAACTACGCCTTGGAATACTTTGGCCCGGAACGGTACCATTCCCAGGAGTTCTCCCAGGAAGCCTACCTTTTCCTGCCCTTTGAGGAGGCCTATTACCAAGGAATGGCACAAATTATTTGGCAGCGATGGGAAGCTTGGCAGAGACAGGAACTTGGGGAAGATTTGGATCCGTCTGGGTTGGCACAAACCATGATGGACTACCTTCACTGCAACTGCCAATACTTCCCGCCTATGAAGGATGACGATCCCATCACCGCCGCCTACAGCTATGCCCTCCGGCTCGGGATGCGGGAGGGATATGTGCCTGTATTGATTGGGGTGGATGAGACCCTTTGGGAAACCTTGGTGTTGAATTCTGATCCGGACAGTGACAGCGATAACACTTTCCATCCTGAAGCAGTGGCGGCTTATCGAAGGGCTCTCCTGGATTCTCCCTTGCCGGAAGGGAAGGAAGTGCTAGGCCGGCGTTTTGCAGAACGCCAATCTGAAGTGATGGAAGCTGGTTGGGATTGGAATCAATTTTTGGGCAGGATGGAAGGCGGTCAAGCCAATGATCGTTTCCTATCGTATTGGGATTATGATACCGAAAAGACAGTGCCCTTGATTTTGGCGGAAATCCCGGTTAAGCAGCCTTGGCAGGTCTTTGCCTATCTGCCTTTTGGCGGGTGGAACGATTGTCCTGGTACAGAAGAATGGATGGCAGTTGCTAAAAAGTGGTATGAGCAATATGGCGCAGTTCCTGCTGCGGTGACCCACGATCAACTGGAATTTGTACTTCCTGTTCCCGTCCCCCAAGAACAAGCCTTGGAGTTGGCGCAGGAGCAGTACGCCATCTGCCCGGATGTAGTGGAACAAGGCCCGGAAGATGCCACCATTGGGATGCTGGCAGATACGCTGCAGCAATCCACCTTGTGGTATTTTTGGTGGGATTGAATGGGGGAATGCAAAATTCGCTTGGATATGCTATAATAACTTTGCTGTTTCTCCAACATGGGGGACAGCTGAGAAAATAAGCAAAACGGAGTTTCAATTATGATTAAAATCTGCTTTATCTGTCACGGCAATATTTGCCGGTCCCCAATGGCTGAATTTGTCCTCAAAGATATGGTCCAAAAGAAAGGGGTGGCTTCGGAGTTTGAAATCATTTCCCGGGCCACCAGCACTGAGGAAATCGGCAACGACATCCATCCCGGCACCCGGAAAGTGCTGAAAAAGCATGGAATCCCCACTTTCCCTCGGATGGCTCTTCAACTCACTGCCCGGGATTACCGGCAGTATGACTACTTAATTGCCATGGATCACTATAATCTGCGCAATATCCAACGGATTGTGGGGGAGGACATCCAGCAGAAGGTCTCTCTTCTCCTCTCCTTTGCCGGCCGCAGCGGCGACATTGCCGATCCCTGGTATACCGGCAATTTTGACGAGACCTATCGGGATGTGGTGGAAGGTTGTCAGGGGTTGCTGAAAACTTTGGGATATTGAGCAGATTCAAAAATTTACATCATGTTATCCTTAGTTGATACATTGGAAACAGTGGTTGGTTGCAGGAAAAGCCTAACTTCGATATGCTTTACTTGTGCTGATAAGCGCAGTAAGGAGTGAAAAGCAATGACCTTTCAAGAAAAATTGATCTCTCTGCGAAAAGCAAAGGGGCTGTCTCAGGAAGAACTAGGGGCAGAAATTCAGGTGTCCAGACAAACGGTCTCAAAATGGGAATCCGGACAATCTTATCCGGACTTTCAGCGTCTGGTATTGCTCAGCGATTATTTTGAGTTGACCCTGGATCAATTGGTGAAGGATGTCGATGTTCAGGAGGTGCGCCAGAAAAATCTGGATCCTCAAAAGCTGGATTCTCTTTATCGAGATGCGGGGAAGGCAAAGAGGATTTTCCGTTGGTATCTGATTTTAGCCGGAGGCGCCGCTATAGTGGTTTTGGCTCTCATGCTCTATTTTACTATCCACGCAGTGTACATC
>DXWR01000247.1 GCA_019416775.1 Oscillospiraceae bacterium
GTGTATACTGATAAGAAGTTGAAGAGAACTGCAACAATTAACAGAAATTAGGAGGGGCATTATGCAGGAATATACCAACAGCCAGGAAGCGTTGGCAGCTGTGGAACAGAGCAAAACATTTGTCATCGCAACCCTGAATGATTTTGACGAAGTCGCCCACAAAAACGTTCATAACTGCTATGAACTGTTTTACGCCCAGAGCTCCGGAGGGAAGCTGCTCATCGATAACCGCAACTATTTGGTGGAACGAGGCAGCATGTTTTTTATCAACGATTTTGAGAGCCACTTCTTCACCGCAGAAAAGACGAATATGTACCAGAGAAAGGTCATGTATATCCATCCGCCTTTTCTGCGTAGTCTTTCCACCCCTCAAACTGATCTGACCCAGTGCTTCCAGCGGGAAAATCGGGAAAAGTTCGGTCATAAGGTGCTGCTGAGCAAATCTCAGCAAAGCCTGGTCAACCAGCTGTTGCAGCGCTTGGCCAACACCTCCGAGGGATACGGTCAGGATATTATGGAACAGAGCGTGTTCTGCGAATTGATGGTGCAGCTCAATCAGTTCTTTGTCCAAGCCATGGAAGAAGGTCAGCAGCCTGCCGCTTCCAACGAAACCAGCTTGGTAGACGATATCATCAAGTATATCAATGAAAATATCACCGACCGGCTGCAGATCTCCATCATCGCTGCCCATTTTTACCTCAGCGATGCCTATGTCTGCCGGGCATTCAAAGCCCAGACCGGCACCACTATCAACAAATATATCACCGCCCGGCGGATCACCATCGCTAAACAATACCTGGCCAAGGGCAGCACCGTGCTCAACGCCTGTGAGAAGAGTGGTTTTCGGGATTACACCAACTTTGTAAAGGCCTTCACCAAACTGGTAGGCATCTCCCCCAAGAAGTACGAAAAGCTCCACGCCCAGGAACGGGTGCTGAAGAAGCGGTAAGATGAAATACGGTTATGTAGAGGACGCTGTGTTTTTGCAGCGTCCAAACCGTTTTATTGCCCAGGTTTTGCTTCATGGGCAGCAGGAAACGGTGCATGTGAAAAATACCGGCCGGTGCCGGGAACTGTTGGTGGAAGGGGCAAAGGTGTATCTGGAGCGGGGGACCAACCCCGCCCGGAAAACCAAATGGGACTTGATCGCTGTGGAAAAGGGAGACCGGCTGATCAATATGGATTCTCAACTGCCTAACTGGGTGGCCCAGGAATGGCTGACCCAGGGAGGATTGGGAAAGTTCGACCAAGTGCTCCGAGAACAGACCTGGGGAGCTTCCCGTCTGGATTTCTGCCTGAAAAGTCAAGACCGCATGAAATATGTGGAGGTCAAGGGGGTCACCTTGGAAGAAGGGGGAAAGGTATACTTTCCCGACGCCCCCACCGCCCGGGGGACCAAGCACCTGGAAGAGCTGATGAAGATCCGTCACCAGGGGATGGAAGCGGCGGTGCTGTTTGTGGTGCAGATGGATTGTGTTACCTCCTTTTCCCCCAATGACGCCACCGATCCTGCTTTTGGCAGTGCACTTCGTCAAGCGGTGAAAGCCGGGGTAGAAGTTGCGGCTATTGACTGCCGAGTGTGGCCGGATGAGGTTCAGCCGGGGCAGAGGGTGCCGGTAATACTGTAATGAAAGGTCCAGCCTTAAAAAGCTGGACCTAGACTTTTATGTCTTATAATTCTGCCCGATTTTCCAACGCCTTAAACAAGGTCATCTCATCGGCGTACTCCAAGCTGGACCCAATGGGAATCCCAAAGGCCAGTCGGCTTACCTTCACTCCCAACGGCTTGATCAGCTTTTTGAGATACATGGCAGTGGCCTCTCCCTCCGCTGTAGGGTTGGTAGCTAAAATCACTTCTTTGACGCTGTCGTCTCCCAGCCGGGCAATCAGTTCCTTGATGCAGAGCTGGTCCGGCCCGATGCCGTTGATGGGATCAATCAGTCCGTGGAGCACGTGATACACTCCCCGGTATTCCTTGGTTCGCTCAAAGGCGGTGACGTCCTTGGGATCCTCCACCACGCAGATGGTGGATTTGTCCCGGCTGATGTCGTCGCAGATGGGGCAGAGCTCTTGATCGGTGAGATTTTGACAGCAGGCGCACCGTTTGATGTTTTTCTTGGCTTCCAGCAGCGCCTGGGCAAAGGCCTCCACCTGGCTGTCCGGCTGCTTTAAAATGTAGTAGGCCAGCCGCTGGGCGGATTTCATGCCGATTCCCGGCAGGGAGGCAAAGGCTTCTACCAGTTTGGTCAGGGAGAGGGCCTGATTGTTGGCCGCCATCAGCCGATACCGGGAATGTTCATCCCGTTGGTAATGGCATCCAGCTCTTTGTTGGTGGTGTCCTCAATGGTGTGCAGGCATTCGTTGACGGCGCTGATCACCAGATCTTGGAGCATTTCGATATCTTCCGGGTCCACCACTTCCGGCTGGATGGTCAAAGCGGTAACCTGACGGCTGCCGGTCATGGTGATGCTGACAGCTCCGCCGCCTGCTGCAGCAGTAAATTCCCGCTGGGCCAGTTCTTCCTGTTTGGCAGTCATGTCCTGCTGCATCTTCTGGGCTTGACGAATCATGGCCTGCATATTCTGGGGGCCGCCCCCCATACCTTTGGGTAATCTTGCTTTCATGGTTTTTTCCTCCTAGTTATTGCTCCGATGAGTCATCGGGATGGACAATGGGAATTTGAAGCTGCTTGGCCCGCTGTTCCAGCTGTTCCAACCGGTTTTCCCGGGAGGCAGCTTTCTTTTTCTTTTTGGCCAAAATCCGGTAGTGATGGCCGGTAACCTCCGTCAACGCCTTTTGCAGGGACGAGAGATAATTTTCTTTCTTAATCATGGCGGAAAACATCTCGTAGGGAGAATCCACCACCAGCCGCCCCTGCCCAATGTCGTGGGCGATGGAGCCGGACAAAACTCCAAACAGCGGCGGATTGATTTTTGAGATTTCCTCCAACACCTGTCCCCAGCAGTCCAACAGCTTGGGTTCGCCAGCTGTCGCCGGTTCCGGTTTGGGAGAGACGGGTTCTTCTGCCGCCGATGGGATTTCTCCGGAAGGTTCCGGCGGCGGTGCGTATTCCGGCGGAGCCTGGGGAAGGGTGTGCTCTTCCGGAGGCCGTTTTGTTTCTGTGGGAATTTCCTTCGGCGGAGCCGGTGTTTCCTCTGACGGGACCTGCTCCACGGAAGGGGACGCCACAGGCGTTTTTTCCGGTTGTTTGACTTCTACCGATTCTGCCGGGGTAGGGAAGGACTGGAGAGGGACACTTTCCGTCGCGGGAGCGGCCGCAGGGGTGATCCCATGCTTGGTCAGCTCTGCCACCTGTTGTTCCAAGGCGCTGAGCCGTTGAAGTAAGGCCTGACTGGAATCCTCCAATCCGGCGTCACTGAGTTTCAACAAAGCCATTTCCACCCACAGCTTTTTGTCCGGGGAGGTGGCCATGGAGTCCAACGCTTGCTGGAGCACGGTAATCCCCCGCAGCAGGAAAGGAAGACTGGTTCCTTCTGCCTGGGCCCGGTACTGTTCCAGCTCTTGGGCTGAACAGACCAAAAGTTCCCCGCAGCCGGGGTCCGCCTTTAACAGCATTAAGCTGCGCAGGTGCTGTACCAATTCCATCAAAAACCGAGTTAGGTCCTTGGAACTGCGGTAAAGCTGATCCACCTGCCGCAGCAGTCCTCCTTTGTCCCCGGCCAGGATTTGCCGGGTGATGGAAAAGAGATAGTCCGATCCGGTGATCCCGGTGATTTCGGTGACCAGCTGGGTGGTGACG
>DXWR01000248.1 GCA_019416775.1 Oscillospiraceae bacterium
AGAAGTAAGGCAAAATCTTTTTGAGGAAAGACCGACGGGGATAAAGTGGGTTGAAAAATTCTTTTATGGTTTTGAAAATAAGGGAATTCATACAAAAGGCGCCTTTCCCTGTGAGCAAAGAGGAAAGACGCCGATGAAACACACTCAGCACTGATTGCGGGTGTAAAGCTGTTTGTAGGGGTTGTTGGAGTTGGGAGTCAGCACATAAAAGTCGCTGTCCAAAATTTCCTGTTCTTCCCGTCCAAAGGCTTCGCAGAATTCGTGAATGAAGGGCTCGATCTCCTTCAAATCTTCCTTGGTGGCGGGATTGGCCAGAATCTGCTTGGGCAGGTTGGGAGGCAGCTTTTCGGTGCGCAGGAAAATCTTGCCGCCGTGCATCCCGGTTCCCACAAAGTTGCAGTTCTTTTCGATGGACTGGTTGTTTAAATCCAGCACAATGATATAGCCGCCGGCCTGGTATTCTCCCAGAAAGCTGCCGGTGATGCCGCCTACCACCAAAACAGGAACCTTTTCCTGGAAAGCCTTCATGTGGATGCCGGTACGGTAGCCGGAATTGCCCTCGATGAAGATCTTGCCGCCCCGCATGGCGTAGCCGGTGGCGTCTCCCGCGTTGCCGTGAACATAGATGGTGCCTTCGTTCATGGTGTCCCCGGTGGCTTCCTGGGAATTGCCGTGGACATGGATGGTGCAGCCGTCCAAATAGGCGCCCAAGGCGTTGCCCGGAGTGCCGTTGATGACAATGGTTTTGCCGGAAAGCCCTGCGCCGATGTAGCGCTGGCCCAAGCAGTTTTCAATCATGATGTCGGTGTCCGGGGTGGAACGAATGGCTTCGTTCAAAGTTTGAAAGTGCATCTCTGCACCGGGACGAATCATCATAGTGTTCAGCCTCCTTTATTCTTCCTTGGCGCCTGCCAGCTTAACCTTCCGCTCTTTCTTTGCGAAGGCCATAAGCTGGGGCGAATGCTTGATCAAATCAAAGTCGATTTCATCCAGAGGAGTCTGTTCCCGGATCAGGCTGGTGTAAATCCCCGCCCGTTTGATCACGTCCCCAATGAGGATGAAGCCTACCAGTTTGCCATCCTTGACAAACAGCTTTTTGTAGCCTTCGCAGTTCTGCTCTTTGTACACTTCGCCGTCGTAGACGCCGGCGGTAATCATGTGCAGTCCCAGCATTCCCATGGCGTTCATGGGGATGGCTTTGTCATACCGGGCTTCTCCTCCCGCCATTTCCATGCCGGCAGTTTCTCCCTGCATATAGGCGTTGGGCAGCAGAGCCAGGATCTGATCCTGACCGGAGGCAATGTTGTGGCTGACGGTGCAGTCCCCGGCGGCGTAGACATCCGCTGCACTGGTGGCGCAGTGGACATCGGTGAGAATGCCGCGGTTCACGTCGATTCCCGCTTGCTGAGCTAGTTCCACATTGGGCCGCACACCCACGGCAATGACCACTACATCGTATTCCACTTGGGCGCCGCTGTTGAGATGGGCTACGCCGTTTTCAAACTTGGCCACGGAATCGGAGAGGTAGAACTTGACGCCCTTCTTTTCGATGTATTCCTGCACCAGCTTGGAGCCTTCCTCATCCAGGATAGAGGGAAGGATACGGTTGGCCAGGTCCACCACGGTCAGAGAGCCGACTTTTTCAAAAATGCCTTCCGCGCACTTCAAGCCGATCAAACCGGCGCCTACAACCAGCACTTTGGAGTCCGGGGTGATGGCTTCTTCCAACGCCAGGGCATCGTTTAAGGTCATAAAGGTGAATTTCTTTTCCACCTGATCCAGCCCTTCCATGGGCGGGATAAAGGGACGGGAACCGGTGGCCAGCAGCAATTTGCCGTAGGTGACGGTTTCCCCGTTGTCCAGCTCCAGGGTGTGTTCTTCCGGGTGGAGGGCGGTGGCTTTCACACCGAACAGGGTGTCCACCTTATTGTCGTCATAGAAGGAGTCGGGACGGTATTTCATCCGCTGACGGTCGGTTTTTCCCCAGAGCAGATAGGAGATCAGGGGACGGGAGTAGGTGTGGTAGGGTTCATCGGAGACGATGAGGATGCTGCCTGTTTGGTCTACCTGGCGGATCCCCTCCACACAGCCGATGGCGGCGGCGGAGTTGCCGACGATTACATAATTCTTTTCCATTTTGGCTCCTCCTTATCGTTCTTCGTACACAATGGCGGCGTTGGGGCAGCCCTTGACACAGGCGGGTTCTCCGCAGGAATTGTTCAGGCAGAGCTCGCATTTCTGCACTGCGGTGCCGTTGCCCGGCATAATGGCGCCGTAGGGACACATCAGCACACAGGTGTAGCAGCCCACACATTTATTTTCATCCAGGTGAATCACTCCGTCTTGGATGCTCAGCGCTCCGGAGATACAGCCCTTGACACAGAGAGGTTCTTCGCAGTGGCGGCACTGGACGGCAAAGTTTACGCCGTCCCCTTCTTCCACCTGGATGCGGGGGTTGATTTTCACGCCCTTTAACGCTTTTACCATATCCGTTTCCCCGGAATTGGCAAAGGCACATTGATATTCACAGAGATGGCAGCCTAAGCACCATTCTTCATTGACATAAACTCGTTTCACAGCCAGTCCCTCCTTATTCCCCGGCATACTTGATGCCCAGAATCTCCAGTTCCTTCTGATTCAGACCAACGCCTCGGAGCATCAAACGGTTGCCCCGCAGACTCTCGATGGAGTTGATGCCCATACCGCCCATGATCTCTTTGATTTCGTGGGTCCAAGCGTTGACCAGGTTTACCAGCCGCTGAGAGCCGATGTTGGGATTGAGCCGCTTCACCAGTTCCGGACGCTGGGTGGCAATGCCCCAGTTGCACTTGCCTTCCTGGCAGCTGCGGCAGAGGTGGCAGCCCATAGCCAGGCAGGCGGCGGTGCCGATGTAGCAGGCGTCGGCGCCCAAGGCAATGGCTTTGACCACGTCGGCAGCGGAGCGGATGGAGCCGCCCACCACCACGCTGACGTTATCCCGAATGCCTTCTTCCCGCAGACGGGAGTCCACGGCAGCCAGAGCCAGTTCAATGGGGATACCTACGTTGTCCCGAATCCGGGTGGGAGCCGCGCCGGTGCCGCCCCGGAATCCGTCGATGGCGATAATGTCTGCACCGCTGCGGGCCACGCCGGAGGCAATGGCAGCCACATTGTGCACTGCGGCAATCTTGACGATCACCGGCTTTTTATATTCAGTAGCTTCCTTTAAGGAGTACACCAGCTGACGCAGGTCTTCGATGGAGTAGATGTCGTGGTGGGGGGCCGGAGAGATGGCGTCGCTGCCCTCGGGGATCATCCGGGTGCGGCTGATGTCGCCTACAATCTTGGTGCCCGGCAGGTGGCCGCCGATGCCCGGCTTGGCGCCCTGGCCGATTTTGATTTCCACGGCGCAGCCTGCTTCCAGGTAGGCTTTGTGAACGCCGAACCGGCCGGAAGCCACCTGAACGATGGTGTTGGGGCCGTATTTGTAGAAGTCCTCGTGAAGACCGCCTTCTCCGGTGTTGTAGCAGATGCCCAGCTCGGTGGCGGCTCTGGCCAAGGATTCATGGGCGTTGTAGCTGATGGAACCGTAGCTCATGGCAGAGAACATAATGGGAGTGTTCAGCCGGATCTGAGGGGTGAGGTTGTTGACAATGTTGCCTTCCTCGTCCCGGACAATTTCTTTGGGCTTTTTGCCCAAAAAGGTTACCGTTTCCATGGGCTCCCGCAAGGGGTCGATGGAGGGGTTGGTGACCTGGGAAGCGTTTAACAAAATCCGGTCCCAGTACACCGGCAGATTGGTGGGGTTGCCCATGCTGGACAGCAGCACGCCGCCGCTCCCTGCCTGGCGGTACAGCTCGGTGATCACCTGAGCCGTCCAGTTGCCGTTGGGACGGAAGGTGTGGTCGCTTTTGACGATCTTCAGCGCGCCGGTGGGGCAGAGGCTGACGCAGCGGTGGCAGTTGACACATTTGGAATTGTCCGCCCGCATCACGCCATCCTCGTCCATGTAATGCACTTCGTTGGCGCATTGCCGCTCACAGACACGGCAGGCAATGCATTTGTCCTGATCCCGGACCACTTCAAATTCCGGGTGGATATAATTGATACCGTTATTGCCCATCTTGCAGCTCCTCCTTCTTTACACTTTCGCATCGGGGTTCAGCCGAACAATGACCGGTTCGCCGCCCTTGGGAGACCAGACCCGGTCCACTCTGGGCTCGATGACCCGGATGGCGCATTCTTCGCTGGCGATGTACACCATATCGGTGTCGTCCTTTTCGCCCACCACCATGCTTCGCAGTTTCAGCCGGTCGTTTAAGGCCATCATGCCGCCTTCAAATCCTACCAGGATGGAGAAGGGGCCGGTGATCAGCAGGCTGGCAAAGGTGTTGCGCAGGTAGGTGAGCTGTTCCCGCTGCTTTTGAGGCATCCGTTCAATGGTGCTCCAGAAAGGAGCGGCGATGACGCTGGCCACTTCTTCCATAGACAGCTTCTTTTCGTTGGCCAGATAGTCAATGATGTAGGTGATGACTTCGGTGTCGGTGAGCAGGTTACATTTATAACCGAACATTTCGATGTACCGGCGGTTGGCATCGTAGGAAGAAATTTCTCCGTTGTGGACAATGGAGAGCCCCAGCAGATCAAAGGGGTGGGCGCCGCCCCACCAGCCGGGAGTGTTGGTGGGATATCGGCCGTGGGCGGTCCAGCTGTAAGCGTCGTACTCTTCCAGCCGGTAAAACTCGCCTACATCTTCCGGGAAGCCTACTGCTTTAAACACCCCCATGTTTTTGCCGGAGGAGAACACATAAGCGCCGTCCAGCTGGGTGTTGATGCGGATGACGCACTGCTTGGTGAATTCTTCTTCGGAAAGCTGGCTCTGCATCAATTTAATGTGCAGGGGAGTAACGAAGTACCGCCAGATCAGCGGCTCATTGGTGATGGCTGCCACCTTCCGGGTCGGGATCTTGGACAGGTTGATGACGTCAAAGTGGCGCTCCAAAAATTTCTCACAGCGCTCTTTTGCGGTTTCATCATCGTAGAACACATGGAACGCATAGGCGTCGGGGTACTGAGGATAGATCCCGTAACCGGCGAATCCGCCGCCCAGACCGTTGGAACGGTCATGCATGGTAGCAATGGATTTGATGATTTCCCGGCCGTTTACCTTTTTGCCGGATTTGGAAAAAATACCGGAGATTGCGCAGCCGGAAGGGATGCGTACCTCCCCCTCTTTGTGGAGAATATTTTGGCTCATCATCTGGTTGGCCTCCTTTATCTCAAAAAACGAAACAAAAAAAGACGTTCACCGATTTCCGCCTCGCTGTCCGATTTTGGACAAACGAGAAGAAAATCCGTGAACGTCATTGTTCAATGCGACCTAATTATAGACTATTTGCCGGAGCCTGTCAAGAGGAAATTTTTTTGTTTATTTATTTTTCAAAAGCAAAGGACTGGGTTTTCACCTAAAAAATTAAGCTGAAAGTTGATTTTACTTTGAGATTCCAGGTAATTTTTCTGACTGGAACTTTTTTCAAAAAAAGGACTTGACAAGTTTGAGACAGGTGGGTATACTGTTGGTTGTAAACAGCAAGGGCGCTGTGGAGGGTGTTTCCTTTCCACAGCGTTTTTTGTTGGAATGAATCACATCCTGGGCTTTTCTTAATAAAATTATGTTTTCGTTCGGAATTTTGCAAAGAAGCCGAAATGGCACTTTACAAAATACGGCGAAGATGGTAAGATGAGGGAGAAGGCCCACCGTCGGTTCGAGCAATCGGAGCGGCACGGCATTGTGGTATGGAGGTAATCAAGCATGAGCAATGTAGCAGAAATTTTCGGCAGCATGGTGTTCAACGACCAGGTGATGCAGGAGCGTCTGCCCAAGAATACCTACAAAGCGCTGAAGAAAACCATTCAGGACGGCACGCCGCTGGACATTGATCTGGCCAATGTGGTAGCTCATTCCATGAAGGATTGGGCCATTGAAAAGGGATGCACCCACTTCACCCATTGGTTCCAGCCCATGACCGGCATCACCGCCGAAAAGCACGACAGCTTTATCAATCCGGTAGAGGGAGGCCGGGTGCTGCTGAACTTCTCCGGCAAAGAATTGGTGCGGGGCGAACCCGACGCATCTTCCTTCCCCTCCGGCGGATTGCGGGCCACCTTTGAAGCCCGGGGCTACACCGCTTGGGATCCCTCTTCCTACGCTTTCATCAAGCAGAACACCCTTTGCATTCCCACTGCGTTCTGCTCCTACACCGGCGAAGCGCTGGACAAAAAGACTCCTTTGCTCCGCTCCATGGAAGCCATCAATAAGCAGGCACTCAGGGTGCTGAAGCTGTTTGGTTCCGACGCCACCCGGGTAGTGTCCACCGTGGGTCCGGAACAGGAATATTTCCTCATTGATGAAAAGGTGTACAAACAAAGAAAAGATTTGATCTACACCGGCCGCACCCTGTTCGGCGCTCCCACTCCCAAGGGACAGGAACTGGAAGACCATTATTTCGGCGCCATCAAGGATCGGGTTGCGGATTACATGGCGGATCTGGATCAGGAGCTCTGGAAACTGGGCGTTCTGGCCAAGACCAAGCACAACGAAGTAGCTCCGGCACAGCACGAGCTGGCTCCCATCTTCAGCATCACCAACGTGGCCACCGACCACAACCAGCTCACCATGGAAATGATGCAGAAGGTGGCCAAGCGCCACGGCTTGGTTTGCCTGCTTCACGAAAAACCCTTTGAGGGCATCAACGGTTCCGGCAAACACAACAACTGGTCTATTTCCACCAACACCGGTGTCAACCTGATCGATCCCGGCGAAACCCCGGCAGAAAATGCACAGTTCTTGCTGTTCTTGGTGGCTGTCATTAAGGCTGTGGATGAATATCAAGATCTGATGCGGATTTCTGTGGCCAGTGCCGGCAATGACCACCGTTTGGGCGCCAACGAAGCGCCTCCGGCCATCATCTCCATCTTCCTGGGTGACGAGCTCACCGAAATTCTCAACTGCATCGAAGAAGGCCGGGTATACCAGGGCCGCGACATGGGTGATATGGAACTGGGCGTAGATCTGCTGCCCAAGTTCCCCAAGGACAACACCGACCGCAACCGGACCTCTCCCTTTGCCTTCACCGGCAATAAGTTTGAATTCCGGATGCTGGGCAGCGCTGCTTCCATCAGCGGCGCCAACGTGGTGCTGAATACTGCTGTGGCAAAGGAATTGGATGAGTTTGCCACCGTTTTGGAAAATGCAGAGGACTTCACTGCGGCTCTGAACGATTTGATCCGCAAGACCATCAAGGAACACGATCGGATCATCTTCAACGGCAACGGTTATTCCGATGAATGGCAGGAAGAAGCAGCCAAGCGTGGTTTGCTGAACCTGCGCACCACTGTGGATGCAGAAAAGACCTTCTTCCAGCCCAAAAATGTGGAACTGTTCACCAAGTACGGTGTCTATACTGAAAACGAGATGAAGTCCCACTATGAAATCAAGTTGGAGACCTACTCCAAGGTGCTGAACATTGAAGCATTGACTACTTTGAACATGGCCCGGAAAGACATTTTGCCCGCTGTAAATAAGTACGTCAAGCAGCTTTCGGAATCCCTGTTGAACAAAAAGCAGCTTGGAATTGAAGCCGGCACGGTGTTGGAAGAAGAACTGATTAAGAAGCTCAGCGCCTTGTGTGACCGCTGCTATGAAGCGACCAACAAGCTGGAAGAAATGATGGATCGCGTTCCTACGGAGGATATTCTTACCGAAGCGGAATACTATAAGGATAATATTCTGCCCGGGATGGATGCTGTGCGTGAACCGGCGGATCTGATGGAGCAGTTCTGCGACGAAGACGTTTGGCCCTTCCCCACCTACGGCAAACTGCTGTTTAGTGTGTAAATTTCCTTTCTCCTGAAATCAATCAAAAAGCGAGGCTTTTCCCATTGCGGAGAAGCCCCGTTTTTTATGCCTGAAACATCAAACCCGCCGGGAAGGACTTCCCAGCGGGCAATGTTTGGAATGAAAGGTTATTTTGTAATGGCGCCGTACATTTCCGGTCGCCGGTCCCGGAATACACCCCAGCTCATCCGCAGCTCTTGGTTCTCTTGGGGATGGATTTCCGCCAGCAGGATTTCTTCCTGATTCCGGCTTCCTTGCGCCAGAATTTTTCCGGTGGCGTCGGTGAGGAAGGAGGAGCCATAGAAGGTCAGGGAAGAGGACTGGTGGTTGTTGTCCTCTGTCGGGGTCACCGTTTCGGTGCCAACTCGGTTGGCGGCAATCACCGGCACCAGATTGGCGGCGCTGTGTCCCTGCATACACCGCTGCCAGTGGGGCATACTGTCGGTTTCCAGAATGGGTTCGGAACCGATGGCGGTGGGGTAGAGCAGCACCTGGGCCCCCATGAGCGCCATGCACCGGGCCGCTTCCGGGAACCACTGGTCCCAGCAAATGCCTACGCCGATCCGGCCCACCGCAGTATCCCATACCCGGAATCCGGTGTTGCCGGGAGTGAAGTAGAACTTTTCTTGGTAGAAGTGGTCGTCGGGGATGTGGGTTTTCCGGTAAATTCCCAGGATGCTGCCGTCGGCGTCGATCACGGCCACGGTGTTGTAAAGGCTCAGCCCGTCCTTTTCATAAAAGCTCACCGGCAGCACCACGCCCAGCTCTTTGGCTAAGGGGCGCAGCGCCTGTACGGCGGGATTTTCTTCCAAGGGAGTAGCATAGGAATAGAGGTCGTAGTTTTTTTCCTGACAGAAATACCAATGCTCAAACAGCTCCGGCAGCAGGATCAGTTTGGCTCCCTTTTGGGCAGCCTGTCGGACCATGGCCAGGGCGGTGGATAAGTTTTCTTCCGGAGAACGGTTGCAGCGCATTTGAATGGCGGCAGCCAGATAAGAATTCATAGCGATCCCATCCTTTCGACGGTGTTTTTCTTATTGTAACATATCTTCCGGCAAAGGGCAAATCACCTGCCGGTTTTCAGGAAAAGGTTCCCTGTTTGGAAAACGGAGTCCGGAACCGTTGTTGCCCTTTACGCTTACCGGGATGGCCCGGTAGCTCAGCTGCTCCATGCCGGTAAAGTTGGACACATAGTAGTCGCTGTCGAAAATGGCAGTGGTGGAGACGGTCTCTCCCACGCCAAAGGGCACAGGGTATGTGTAATTTCTCTTTTCACAGCAAAGCCCCTGATGTATTTATTTTCCTACATCAGGGGGTTGTCTACGGTCTGTTTTTGCTGGTTTGGTACAACTTCGCACAGGATCAGAACAGTAAGGGCGCTTTCCGGTCCAGTGCAGCGGCGGAAATTCTTTGATGGTGGACCTTGATTTGAATGCAAACGTGATGGATTCCTCCATTTGCTATTTCCTACAATAAAAACGGAAATCGCATTCGGCGCAGGTTTTGGGATTGTTGGCGCAGCGGCGGAAATCCTTTTTCATGATTTTGTGCACCGTATCGTCAAACACCGAGATCGTTCCCTGTACCTCTGATTTGGTATACGGAAAGGTAATGGTCGGCGTTCCGTTCTCTTCTCCGGTATAGTAAAGGTGCATTTTGCTTACCTTTTTTCCGGTACGCTCTTCCACCAGGTGGGCGTAGACATGAAGCTGCCGCCGGTACCGCTCCAGCTGATCCCGGTCTTTGTCCATGACAGGCTTGCGCTGCGATTTGAAATCGACGATTTCCACGGTGTCACCTTCCCCGCGAATCAGGTCCACCTTGCCCTCCATGATGTAGTCCGGCTCCACAAGAGATACATCCACCTCAGCCTGTTGAATCACAGACCAGTTGCCGTGCTGCCGGTCTACATAGCGCAGCACCTGCTTTAAGGCGGCTTCCCGTTGGGGAGCGGCAAGATAGGAATGTTGGCTTTGGGACAGGGACATATAATTGGCATCAAACCAACGGCTGACGTTTTCCTCGGTAATGGTTTGTTCCTCATGGCGCAGGGCGGCACGATGGATGTCTTCAATTGTCTCATGAACCAAGGTACCGAAGAGCATCCCGCTTTCGCGAACCGGCATAAAGCCCAATTCTTTATAGAGTTTATACTGCAAAGAGCAGGTTTCGTACACAGCGATATGGGAGGTAAAGGAATAGGTGTTTTTGATGTTCACGCTCTTGATCGGTTTAAAATGAAATTCACTGATCTCAAACTCCGGGCTGAAAACGGACGGCAGTTCCCCGTAAATTTCCTTAAAATATTTGCTGGGGGACCGCTTGCTCTCGTTGCAGGTCAAAACCAGCAGATCCTGTGCACGGGAAAAAGCGGTATAGTAGAGCCGCCAAAAATCAAAATATTTTGTGACCTCATAGGGCTCAAAAGCCTGGCGCTTAAAATATCGCTCCTCAATCCGGATCATCAAATCCTTTGTGTTTTTCCGGGGATAATTTCCCAAGGAGTCTACCATCACAATGGGAAATTCCATTCCCTTGGATTGGTGAATGGTGAGAAACGACACACAGCCGCTGGGAGCGTATTCCGAATCGTCTTCATATTCTGCAATTCCGCCATCAATGAGCAGACGAAGGTACTGATTAAAAAGTATTTCCGTATTGTGTTCGATACGCCGTTTTCCACGATACTCCTTGGCATCCAAAACATCGATATGGTGGAGATATTCATATTTCCCGATGATTTGTGTCAGCTTGGCCAAATTCCGGGCCGGCCGGATGTCTACTACACCCACATCCATCTCCGTATCCAGAATTCCGGCGAAAGGTTGAAACTGAAAAAGCTGATACATCAAACCACAATAAGCGTAATCCGTGGTGCCGGTCAGATGCAAATGATTTTCGCCGCAATGATGTATCCAGTTTCGCAGATCGGAATACTCCGGTTGCGCCAGATACTCGTTTGCCAACCGAATACAGCTTTGATAGTAGCTTCGGCATCCAGACTGCAGGAAGGTATAGTCGTCGTTTTCCAAGCCTTGTACATAACGTGGAAATAGAAGCATGAGACATCCAAGGGCAAGCCGTATTTCCTCCCGCTGGAAAAACAGATCCGACCGGGGCGAATAAACGTTAATGTGATTCTCTTCCAGAAAATGGGCCAGTGCCTTCACTCTGGAATTCTTCACAGATTGAAAGAGAAACGCAATCTGATTATAGTCCGTGAGTTTCCCGGAGGCTTTTAACTCATGGATAAAATGCAGAATGTTTTCATGCCATTGCTCTTCCTCGTTCACACTGGACAGCTTCACCACTGCGGGACTTTTCAAGGTGCTTTTTTCATGCGGCTCAATTTTTTTATGATACCGAAAGCGATCCCATTGAAACTTAAATTTGGCGCCGTCGGTTGTCATCATCCACCTATTGTAAAAGTCAACGATATCACTGTTGGAACGATAGTTGATCACAAGTGGTATAATGCGGCATTCTCCCTCCGGAAACTTCTGAGGAAACTCCAGAATATTTCGAATTGTCGCTCCGCGGAAACGGTATAAGCCCTGGTCATCGTCGCCGACAACACAGATATTCTTGCGGTCTCCGGCCAGGAGGAAGATCATTTGCTCTTGAATGTAGTTTGTGTCCTGGTATTCATCCACCATGATGTGCGTAATGTTGGAACGCAATTCCTCCAGTATGTCCGGATGATGTTGGAGCAAATAATAAGCTTCGATTTGAATGGAAGAAAAATCCATGAGATTGCCTTCGGTCAGAATTTCATGATATTCCTTCAGTATTCTGCCCAGCGCCGCAATCGAAGGATCAGGGTCAAGCATCAGCTCCTCCGGCGCAACGAGTTCCTCGGAGAGGTTGTTGACATAGTTACAGATCGCCTGCGACTGTTTCCATGCGCCGTCATTTGGAAGTACGGCCGTAATTTCTGGGAGATTCCGAAACCGATATATGTTTTGGAACACCATATACTGCTGGTCAAAGGCATCCAACAGGCGATAATTCCTGCGCAGCCTTGTAAATTCCAAATGATCCTTCAAAATGCGTAAGCAAAGGGAATGAAAGGTGCCCACATACATTTCATTGATGTTCACTCCAATGCCTCGATTGGACAGCTCGTTGGTAATTCGGGTTATCAACTCTTTGGCAGCTTTTTCTGTAAAAGTTGCAATAAAAATATTTTCCGGCTTTACGCCGCATTCTTGGATCAAGTAGATGACCCTTTGAACCAGGGTATAGGTTTTGCCGGTTCCTGGTCCCGCCGTGATAAGAACAGGCCCATTTGCCGCTGTAATTGCCTCTCTCTGGCTTTCATTGGCATTTCCGAAATGAAACATAGTTTGCTTTACATCCTTTCCCGCAGCTGCATGAACCTATGGTTTTTCAGAAAAGCTTCCATCCTGCCGGCAATACTGCATTAGAAAATCACTCAAATTCTCGGATACGCCGATGTTTCGTCCGATTTGAACTATCCTGATCGGTGATTTTGCTGCCGATGGAAATGTGTTTTCTTTGTATGATTTTGTCGTTTTAGTTATCATAACATATCTGATCCCTAATTTCAAAGAATACATACCGACACAGCGCAACCAAAGACTACAAAAAATAGAAAAGCAAATCGGTTCGTTTCAACAAAATCCACCACGGTGAAAGCAATGGACAAAACCCTTGAATCCGGCGGGTTTCATCCGCTGGCAAACATCCTAATTACAAATCCCACTCCTTTTGTTTTTCTAATTCTTCCAAAAGGCGCAAAAGATCCTCACTGGTGCATTCCTCCCGGTCCCGGAGCCGCTGCCACAACCGGCTGCCCCGTTTTTCGCTGGAGGAGAGGAAAAGCTTAACCCGGCCCAACAGCCTTCCTTCCCCGTTCAGCGGAGGGGCGGCAGTCTCCAGCCGGTACAGAGG
>DXWR01000249.1 GCA_019416775.1 Oscillospiraceae bacterium
AAGAGACAGTCTTTGGGGGAAGGACCTTTCCTCGGTGTGCTGCTGCATCCTGGGGGCGGGGCTGGTCAGCCAGCTGCTGGGATTTTTACTGCTGTTCTTGTTGTACTGCGCCGACCGCCGCTGGTATACCTCTGGCCATGGAGAAAAAGGGGACACTGCCGCCCTGCTCCGAATCGGTCTGCCCATCGCCGGGAGCACCTACCTGCGCAGCGGCCTGCTGACGGTGAAGAATCTGCTGGCTCCGGCAGGATTGGTGGCCTATGGGCTGTCCCGGAGCGAAGCGGTGAGCATTTTTGGAGGGATCCATGGAGTGGTGCTGCCCTTGGTGCTTTTCTTTGGAGTATTGCTCACCGCTGCCAGCGATTTGTTGATGCCGGAATTGGCCAAAGCCATGGCCGCCGCCCAAAACCCTACCCGAAACAAACAGGTGCTGCGGTTGGTGGAGCGAATGTTTAAGCTCAGCCTGCTGTTTTCCTTTGGCGTGGCAGCGGGACTGTTTTCCCTGGCGGAACCTTTGTCCCGGCTGGTGGACAGTGAGATTGATCTGCATTTTTATCTGATGCTCTTCGCTCCTTTGGTGCCGGTGATGTACTTCGACACCGCTGTGGACAGTATGCTCAAAGGTTTGGATCAACAGCTTTACAGCATGGGCTACAATATCCTGGACGCCGGAATCAGCTTGATTTTGGTGCTGTTTTTGGTGCCCCACACCGGGGTGGCGGGGTATCTCTTTGTGATTTTCCAAAGCGAGGTGCTCAATGCTGCCTTGAGCTTAAACCGGCTGTTAAAGGTGACCGGAGTGCGGTTCCGCCCTTGGACCTTGCTGGTAAAACCTATTTTGGCGGCGATCGGGGGAGGAGCCCTTTGCTTTTTCTGCCAAAGCAGCCTGTCCACGTTGCTGCCGGATTGGCTGACGTTAGGGATTTCCGTGGGGGTGCTGCTGCTGGGATACTATCTTCTTTGCCGACTGCTGGGCTGCATCACCGCCAAGGATCAAAAGCTGTTCCGCCAAGCCCTGCAAGGGTAAGGCACATATTTTTCCGCCTTGCCTCATACCCATAGGGGCAAAGGAGGCGGACAAGATGGATCAAACCCTTTCCCCTTTGCTGCATTACCTTCCGGATTGGGTGGCCCGGGAGCTGGACCGGCTCCCGCCGCAGCGGCAGGGAGGAATCACCGAACTGCGGCTGCGCCGGGACAAACCGGTAGGACTCTGCCTTGGTGGTGGCTACCCGTCCTTAAGCAGCCGCAGGCTTACCCCTTGGGAGCTGGAACAAACTCTGCTTCGGTTTTGCGATTATTCCATGCAGTCCTGCCAGGAACAACTGCGGCAGGGGTACATCGCCCTTCCCGGCGGACACCGGGTGGGGGTTTGCGGACAGGCCGTTTACCGTCAGGGAAAATTCTTCTGCCTGGAAGAAATTCAAAGTGCCAATCTCCGGATCGCCCGGCCCATCACCGGATTGGCGGAGCCGGTACTGGCCTGCTTTTTTCCCTGGAAGCAGCCTCCTTCCTTGCTGCTGGCCGGAGAGCCAGGAAGCGGAAAAACCACATTGGCTCGGGATCTGGCTCGTTGTCTTTCGGTGGGTGGACTGGCTCCGGGGGTGCCGGTGGCAGTGATTGATCCGCGGGGAGAGCTGGGAGGCTGTCCGGACTTTTTGGGAGATAACGCCGACCTGTTTTCCGGCTACTCCAAAACTGACGCCATGGAAATTGCCTTGCGAACCATGGCTCCCCGGGTGATGGTTTGTGACGAAATTGGGGGAGAAGAAGAAACCCCTTTGCTGCGCCGCTGTTTTCAAAGCGGGGTTAGCGTCATCGCCACCGCCCATGCCGCCGCACCGGACCAGCTGTTTTCCCGCCCCGTGTTGGGGGAGCTGCTGAAGGGCGGCTGCTTTGACGGGCTGGTGCTGCTGAGCAGCCAACACCCTTCCAAGCCTCAAACCATTCTCTATCAAAAGGAGTTAACCCGGTGAGCCATCTGTTTTCTTTGCTGCTGTTTTGCGGCTGTACGGCGGTGGGCTTTGGACGATACTGGCAGTTGCGGCGCCGGGAAACACTGCTGGAGCAAGGGGTGTGGGTGTTGGCCCGCTGGCGGGTGCTGCTGTCCAGTCAAAACCTTTCCACCCGACGGCTGTTTTCCGCCCTGTCCCAGGACAGCCAATGCCGGGGCTTGACCTTTCTTCCGGAATTGGAGCAGGGTTTTTCCACCTCGGATCCCAACGGCTTTTGGGTGGAGCGGCTGCACCATTTCTGCCAGTCCACCGGGCAGGACAGGCAGTGCTGGACAGGGATGGAATTGGCCCTTTCCCGGCTGGGAGGAAGCAGTACCGAACAGCAGTTGGATTTGTTGGACAAGGCTGCCGCCCTGCAGCAGGAAGCCCACCACCAAGCGAAAGCGTTGCTGGTTCAACAGGGAAAGCTCAGCGGGACCTTAGGGGTGCTGCTGGGGGCCGGTTTGGGTGTGTTTTTCTGGTGAAGGCCAGAGGTGAGAGGAGGTAGGGGATGGACATTGATCTGGTGTTTCGCATTGCCGCCATCGGCATCATTGTGGCGGTGCTCAATCAGCTTTTGATCCGCTCCGGCCGGGAGGAGCAGGCCATGCTCACCACCCTGGCAGGGCTGATTGTGGTGTTGATGATGGTGTTGGGGCAGATCCAACAGCTGTTTGACGCCATCAAATCCATGTTCGGCTTATAAGGAGGTGGGATCATGCTGCTGCAACTGGTGGGGATCGGCTTGGCCGGGGGGATGATCTGCCTGCTGTTCAAGCAGACCCGCCCGGAATTGGTGCTTCCCACCAGCTTGGCAGTGGGAGCAATCATGCTGTGGGTGGTGCTGGGGGAACTGTCCCCCGCCGTGGCCCAGCTGCAAGGCTGGTTGGAACAAACTGGGGCCGGGGAGTACGCCGGGATGCTGCTGAAGAGCCTGGGAATCTGCTATCTGGCTCAACTGGCGGCAGATAGCTGCCGGGATGCAGGGCAATCTGCCATTGCTTCCAAAATCATTTTGGGAGCCAGGGTAGCAGTGCTGTTGCTGGCACTGCCTCTGTTTGAAGAAATCCTTACTCTCTGCCTGGGCTTGATGGGAGGGGAGACATGAAGATTCTGCTGCGGCTGGCCTTGGTACTTGCCATATTGCTGTTTCCTTTGTCGGTTCAAGCTCAGGAGGTGGATGAAGAGGGATTTACTCAGCAGCTTTTGGAAGAAAGTGGGGCGGATTCCTTGACCCAATCCCTTCCGGAATCCGCCAGACAGATTTTGGAAGAGGGCAACTACCTTCCGGGACAGGAAGGAATGGATCAGCTGACCCCGTGGGGCGTGTTGAATCTGCTCTGTCAAGGCATGGGAGAGTCTTTGGGACGGCCTTTGCAGCTGCTGCTTTCCGCTATGGGAGTGATTCTGCTTTACCGGCTCTTTTCCGGTTTTGCCGACACCGGTCTTACCGACACCCGGCCTTTGATGAGCACCGTGGCGGTGCTTTGCCTTTGCGGAGTGCTGCTGGTGCCCTGCATTCAGTTTATGGAACAAACGGTGGACTTCCTCTCTCAGATGGGGGAGTTTGTAGCGGCGCTCACTCCGGTTTATGCCGGACTGCTGGCTGCTTCGGGACAGGCCGCTACTGCTTTAAGCTGGAACACCGTCCTGATCGGTATGGTGGAGCTGATGTCCTTTTTGGCTGCTACCTTCCTGATCCCCCTCACCGGAGTGTTTTTGGCCTTGACGGTGGCCGGAGCCGCCGGAGGACAGCTTCAGCTCACCGGCTTTGCCAAGACCCTGAAAAAGGTGGTGCTGTGGGTGTTCGGCTTGCTGCTCACCGTATTTGTGGGGGTGCTCACCATCCGCAGCTTTGTCTCCTCCGCAGCGGACGGCGTGAGCCTGCGCACCGGAAAATATCTGGCAGGCAGTATGCTTCCTCTGGTAGGCGGCGCCGTCAGCGACGCATTGGGGGTGCTGCAAGGGTGCTTGGGCAAGGTTACCACCTCGGTAGGAGCCTTTGGCATTTTGGCGCTGCTGGTCACCTTCCTGCCGGTGATCATCCAGGTGGGATTGATGCAGCTTTCCATCAAGCTCAGCCAGGGGGTGGCGGGACTGCTGGAAGCCAGCCGCTTGGAGGGGCTGTTGGAGGG
>DXWR01000025.1 GCA_019416775.1 Oscillospiraceae bacterium
GTAATGACCCCTGAACTTCGGGAAAAGATGGGCCATGCCGCCGTATTGGCAGCTAAGGCCAGCGGCTATGAAAATGCCGGTACGGTGGAGTTTCTGCTGGACATCAACAATGATTTCTACTTTATGGAAATGAACACCCGAATCCAGGTGGAACACCCGGTGACCGAAACCGTCACCGGAGTAGACATCGTTAAGGAACAGATTCGGATCGCTGCCGGGCTGCCTTTGGCCTTCCGTCAGGAGGACATCCATGTCACCGGTCATGCCATTGAATGCCGGATCAATGCAGAAAATCCCAAAATGGGATTTTTGCCCAGCCCTGGCCGAATCACGGCACTAAACCTGCCCGGCGGACCTGGGGTGCGGATTGACAGCGCTGCCTACCAAGGCTGCGAAATCTCTCCCTATTATGACAGCATGATTGCCAAGTTGATTGTGCATGCCCACAATCGGGATGCCGCCATTCGGAAGATGAAGTCTGCATTGGCGGAATTCTTGGTGGAAGGTGTGGACACCAACATTGACTACCATCTGGCCATTCTCCGTGATGAAGCCTTTGTGGAAGGCCGGATTGATAACAGTTATCTGGACCGCCGGAAAGACTTGTTGGATTATTGAGAATGATTTTGGGGTTTTGGGCAAAAAATTTGAATTTTTTACTGGACAAACCCCATGAGATAGGGTACACTAAGAGAAGGATTGGATATTCGGCAAGGAGGAAGCGGTTTTGTTAGAGGATTTATTTAAAACAGTAAAATCCCGCTTTGAAGCGGATTCAGTTGCAGATCGAAAAAGCAGCAAGGTCGCCATTCCCCAGGATTTGATGTTTAAGTGTCCCCGTTGCGGCAATGTCATGTTTATGGATGATTTTCTGGGTGCAAGCAAGGTTTGTTCCAACTGCAACTACCATGCTCGACTCACTGCCCGGGAGCGGCTGAAAATCACCATTGATAAAGACTCCTTAGTGGAGTACGATGCAACCATGACCAGCAAAAACCCCATTGACTTTGAAGATTATGAGGAAAAAGTGGAGTCTTTGCAGGAAAAGACCGGATTGAAGGATGCTATCATCACCGGAGAATGCACCATTAAGACTAAGCCTTGTGTCATCGGCGTTATGGACTCTCATTTCATGATGGCCAGCATGGGCAGCGTGGTTGGCGAAAAGATCGCCAGAGCTTTCGAACGGGCCACCGAAAAGCGTCTGCCGGTGATTCTGTTTACCGCTTCCGGCGGAGCTCGGATGCAGGAGGGGATTCTGTCTCTGATGCAAATGGCCAAGACCAGCGCGGCGGTGAAGAAGCACAGCGACGCAGGACTTCTTTATATTACCGTATTGACCGACCCCACTACCGGCGGCGTTACCGCCAGCTTTGCTTCTTTGGGCGACATTATTATTGCGGAGCCCAAAGTGTTGATTGGCTTTGCCGGGCGGCGGGTAATTGAAGGAACCATCCGGCAGCGGTTGCCTGATGATTTCCAGTCGGCAGAATTTTTGTTGCAGCACGGCTTTGTGGACATGATCGTGGAACGGAAAAATATGCGCCGGACCTTGTCCAAACTGCTGCGGCTCCACGGATATAAGGGGGAGACGGCCTGATGAGCAACGCATGGAACAAAATGGAAATTATCCGTCATAAGGACCGGCCCACAGTGCTGGATTATATTCCGGCGATTTTTACCGATTTTTATGAGATGCACGGTGACCGGTACTACGGCGACGATGCAGCGATCATGGCGGGAATTGCCCATCTGAAAGGCACACCGGTGACGGTGATTGCTGAAGTCAAAGGGCGGAACTTTGAAGAAAATCAAAAGAGCAACTTTGCGATGCCTCATCCCGAAGGGTATCGCAAAGCCCTCCGGTTAGCCAAACAGGCTGCTAAATTCGGCCGTCCGGTGATTTGCTTTGTAGACACTCCCGGCGCTTACTGCGGTGTGGAAGCGGAAGAGCGGGGCCAGGGCGAAGCCATCGCTCGGAACCTGTATGAGCTGATCACACTGCCTACTCCTATTATTACCGTGGTGTTGGGCGAAGGTGGAAGCGGCGGTGCTTTAGCGTTGAGTATCTGCGATGAATTGGCTATGTTGGAAAATGCCGTATATTCGGTGATTTCCCCTCGGGGCGCTGCGAGTATTCTTTGGAAAGATCCCACCCGGGAAAAGGATGCTGCCGAAGCCTTGAAGATCACTGCGGATGATTTAAAGATGTTGGATGTAGCAGACACCATCATTTCCGAGCCGGTTGGCGGTGCACACAACAATCCTGTGCAAATGGCCGAAAATCTGCAGGAATATTTGGTAGGTGCTGTGAAAAAATTATCGCAGGTACCTATTGAAAAGTTGCTGGCAAATCGCTATAATAAGTTCAGAAATGTCGGCGATGTAAGCGAATGATATGAACAGAGCCCTGCTCTGTTGATATAAACCCAAATAGAAATATTAAGGAGGAAAACTCACATGACTTTCGACAAGGTAAAAGCGATCCTGATCGATCAGCTGGACGTGGACGAAGACAAGGTAACCATGGACGCTTCCATTTTTGACGACCTGGGTGCTGACTCCCTGGATGTTGTGGACTTGGTCATGTCTCTGGAAGAGGCTTTCGACATTGAAATTCCCGATGATCAGGTGGAAAACATCAAGACTGTTGGCGACATCGTGAAATACGTGGAAGACAACGCCTAATGATGAAATAAAGAGAGCTCTGTTTCGGCAGGGCTTTCTTTTTTTGCCTATTCTGGATTATGCTGTGATATTCTCTGCGAAAAATACATATTGTAAAAATTTCACCCTCCTTTGTGCAGTTGTTACAAAACCAAATGAAAAGGGAGGGGAAAGTTCTCTGCATAAACCGGTAGAAAAAGGAAAAGCATACTATTGAAATGCTTGCAGGAATATGGTAAAATAACACTTGCGCGACTGCGACTGATATGCGATGAAGCGGGAGGTTGCGGCCCTGTCCCCAAGGGCAGAGGCCGGTGTTTCCGTGGAGTATGTCCGATTTTAAACCGGGCGACCAATTTTGAACAGGCAGCAACCAGGCCAGCAATATCCCTGCCAAGCCGATCCCAACCGGCAAGGGGCAGATGTGATTGCCATAACGCTTTGGGGAGTGCCGTTTTGGCGTACCGAAAAAACTTGCGTTTTCGGTATTTTTTTCAGGGTGTGGCAAGAAACACCCGGCTGCGTGTTCAAAAATTATGGTTCCCCCAAAAAATTACTTTAAGGAGGAAACTGACGTGGCAGTCAAAGAAAAAATCAGAATCAGACTGAAAGGCTATGATCACACTCTGGTGGACGCAGCTGCGGCCAAGATTGTGGAAACCGCCAAGAAGACCGGCGCTGCGGTAAGCGGACCTGTTCCGCTGCCCACCCAGAAAGAAGTGGTCACCATTCTGCGTGCTGTTCACAAATACAAGTACAGCCGGGAACAGTTTGAGATGCGGACTCACAAGCGTCTGATCGACATCATCCGGCCCAGCGACCGGACCATCGAAGCGCTTCAGGGTCTGGAACTTCCTGCCGGCGTGGACTTTGAAATCAAACTCTGATTTCCACAAAGGAAGCGTCACAGGGTCATGTTGGCAATGCCAACCAATAACCGTAAGGAGGACAAAGTAAATGAAAAAAGCGATTATCGGCAAGAAAATCGGCATGACGCAGATTTTTGACGAAACCGGTAAGGTCACTCCTGTTACCGTCATTGAAGCAGGTCCCTGCGTGGTGGTACAGAAGAAGACCATGGAAACCGACGGCTATGAAGCTGTTCAGATGGGCTACGGCGATCTGAAACCCAACCGGGTAAACAAGCCCATGAAGGGTCACTTTGCCAAGGGCGACGTTGCTCCTAAGAAACACCTGAAGGAGTTTCGGATGGATGACTGCGCTGCTCTGAATGTAGGCGACATCATCAAGGCTGATGTGTTTGAAACTGGCGACTATGTGGACGTCAGCGGCATCAGCAAAGGTAAAGGTTTCGCCGGCGTGATTAAGCGCTACAACAGCCACCGTCTGAAAGAGACCCACGGTACCGGCCCGGTTGCCCGGCAGTCCGGTTCTATGGGCGCCTGCTCCACCCCTTCCCGGATCTTCAAAGGTAAGAAGATGCCTGGTCAGATGGGTGCCGAAAAGGTGACGGTACAGAACTTGACCGTGGTCAAGATCGATGCAGAAAACAACCTGATCGCTGTGAAGGGTGCCATTCCCGGTCCGAAAAAGGGCATTGTCACCATTATTAACAGCGTGAAGAAAGCGTAAGGGAAGGAGGAAGCAAGATGCCTACTGTACAGGTAATGGATATGACCGGCAAGAAGCTGGAAGATCTGGAACTGAATGAAGCTGTGTTTGGCGTTGCTCCCAACGAAGCAGTTATGCACGCTGTGGTGGTCAACTACCTGGCCAATCAGCGTCAAGGCACTCAGTCCACCCTGACTCGTACTGAAGTGCGGGGCGGCGGCAAGAAGCCCTGGAGACAAAAAGGAACCGGTCATGCAAGACAGGGCTCCATCCGGGCTCCCCAATGGACTCACGGCGGCATCGCTCTGGGACCCAAACCCAGAAGCTACCGCTACACCTTAAATAAAAAGGTGCGCCGTCTGGCGATGAAGAGTGCGCTGTCCTCCAAGGTGCTGGACAACACCCTGCTGGTGCTGGACAACATCACCATGGATGAGTACAAGACCAAAGAGATGGTCAAAATGCTGGGCGCTATCAATGCTGAAAAGAAGGCTTTGATTGTAATGCCCGAGGTGGATCAGAAAGTGATCAAGAGCGCCGCCAACATTCCCGGCGTCAAGACCACCCTGGTGAACACCCTGAATGTTTATGACATTCTCAACCACGGCAGCCTGATCCTCACCAAGGAAGCCGTGAAGAAAATCGAGGAGGTGTATGCATAATGAAAGCTGCACAAGACATTATCCTCAAGCCGGTAATTACCGAGCGCAGCATGGAAAACATCCAGATGAAGAAATACACCTTCAAAGTGGCCAATGACGCCAACAAAGTGGAAATCGCAAAAGCGGTAGAAGAACTGTTCGGCGTGAAAGTGGCGAAGGTAAACACCATTTCCATGCGCGGCCGTCTGAAGCGTCAGGGCCGGACCATGGGCTATCAGCCGGATTGGAAAAAGGCAATTGTAACCCTCACTGAGGGATCCAAGACCATCGAATTCTTCGAAGGCATGCTGTAATAAACCAATCCCCAGGTGATGTATGATCGCTGACAGGACGCCTGTTCCTGCGCCGGCGATCGCTAAACCGTATCAAGGAGAGTGAATCGTAATGGCGATTAAGTCTTACAAGCCGACTACCCCCGGCCGTCGGGGTATGACCGTGACCGATTACAGCCAGTTGAGCAAAAACGGTCCGGAACGGAGCTTGCTGGCTCCTCTGAAGAAGAATTCCGGCCGCAACAGCTATGGCCGGATCACCGTCCGTCATCGCGGCGGCGGAAACCGTAGAAAATACCGCATCATCGACTTCAAGCGGGATAAGGTTGGCATGAACGCCACCGTCATCAGCCTGGAGTACGACCCCAACCGTTCCGCTCATATTGCTCTGCTGCAGTATGAAGATGGGGAGAAGAGATACATCATCGCTCCCAACGGCCTGAAGGTTGGGGACGTGGTGAGCAGCGGCGAACACGCCGACATCAAACCCGGCAACGCTCTGCCCCTCACCGCTATCCCGGTTGGTACCTTTATCCACAACGTAGAGCTGTATCCCGGTAAGGGCGCTCAGTTGGTGCGTGCTGCCGGCAACATGGCTCAGCTCATGGCTCGTGAAGGCAACTATGCGCTGATCCGTCTGCCCAGCGGCGAATTGAGAAACGTTCCGGTGGCTTGCTATGCTACCGTTGGCCAGGTTGGCAACGTGGATCACGAAAACGTGAACTACGGCAAAGCCGGCCGGAAGCGTCACATGGGTTGGAGACCCACCGTGCGTGGTTCCGTTATGAACCCCTGCGACCACCCCCACGGCGGCGGCGAAGGCAAGAGCCCGGTTGGCCGTCCCGGCCCTGTAACTCCTTGGGGCAAGCCCACCTTGGGTTACAAGACCAGAGCCAAGCATCATCGTTCCGACAAGTTCATTGTCAAGCGTAGAAACGCCAAGTAATTGAAAGGAGGAAGATGATCAATGGGCAGAAGCGTAAAGAAGGGACCTTTTGTACAGCCGGTCCTGTTAAAGAGAGTTATGGAGATGAACGAAAAGGGCGAAAAGAGAGTTCTCAAGACCTGGAGCCGTTCCTCCACCATCTTCCCTGATTTCGTGGGACACACATTCGCCGTCCATGACGGACGCAAACACGTTCCGGTCTATGTCACCGAGGACATGGTAGGTCACAAGCTGGGTGAATTTGCTCCCACTCGTACCTACAAGGGTCATGCCGGCTCCAAGACCACTAACAATGGCAAGTAAGCCGGAAGGAGGACTTTCAATGGAAGCAAAAGCACAGCTGAATTACCTGCGCATCTCCCCCCGTAAGGTGCAGATCGTATTGGATCTCATCCGGGGAAAAGACGCGAAATTGGCAATGGCCATTTTGAAGCACACTCCCAAGGCTGCCAGCGAACCTCTGGCCAAGCTGTTGAAGTCTGCCATGGCCAATGCGGAAAATAATCACAATATGGATCCGGAAAGCTTGTACGTCAGCACCTGCTACGTCTGCCCCGGTCCGACCCTGAAGCGGATTCGTCCCAGAGCACAGGGAAGAGCCTTCCGGGTGCTCAAGAGAACATCCCACGTTACCATCGCAGTAAGCGAAAAGGAAAGCTAAGAGGAGGTTAAGTAATGGGACAAAAAGTTAATCCCCACGGCTTGCGAGTGGGCATTATCAAGGATTGGGATTCCCGTTGGTATGCTGACGATCGCAACTTCGGCGATACCTTGGTGGAAGATTACAATATCCGTAAGTTTTTGAAGAACAAGCTTTATGCTGCCGGTATCAGCCGCATCGAAATTGAGCGGGATGCTGTGAAAATCCGCATCCACATCCACTGTGCTAAGCCCGGTCTGGTGATCGGCAAAGCCGGCGCTCAGATCGACGAGCTGAAAAAGGAAATGGAAAAGAAACTGGGCAAGACCGTGCTGCTCACCATCGTGGAAGTAAAGCAGCCCGACCTGAACGCTCAGCTGGTGGCCGAAAACATTGCCGGCCAGCTGGAACGCCGGGTTTCCTTCCGTCGTGCTATGAAGCTGAGCATCGGCCGCACCATGCGTCTGGGTGCCAAGGGCATCAAGTGCAAGTGCTCCGGCCGTCTGGGCGGTGCTGAAATCGCTCGGAGTGAAGAGTACCACGAAGGTACCATTCCGCTGCAGACCCTGCGCGCCGACATCGACTACGGTTTCGCAGAAGCTAACACTACCTATGGCCGCATCGGCGTAAAGGTTTGGATCTACAAGGGCGAAGTGCTCAAGGGCGACATCAAGAAGCCTGCTATGGAAGAACGTCAGCAGCGTCGTCCCGATGACCGCCGCCGCAGAAGACCTCGCAGAGAAGGAGGAAATCGATAATGTTATTACCCAAGCGCGTGAAATACCGCCGCCAGCAGAGAGGGCGGATGAAGGGCAAAGCGCTCCGGGGCAACTTCGTCAGCAATGGCGAATACGGCCTGCAGGCGCTGGAGCCCGCATGGATCACCTCCAACCAGATCGAGGCAGCCCGTGTGGCTATGACCCGTTATATCAAGCGTGGCGGCCAGGTTTGGATCAAGATTTTCCCCGACAAGCCGGTTACCGAACAGCCTGCTGAAACCCGAATGGGTAAAGGTAAAGGTTCTCCGGAATACTGGGTGGCCGTGGTAAAGCCCGGCCGTGTGA
>DXWR01000250.1 GCA_019416775.1 Oscillospiraceae bacterium
GCGTTATACTGTAGCCATAGGGACCCGAATTCATCGATTTTGGAGGAATCCAATATGAACCGCAAAAAAATCATTCTTTTATGCACTGTGGCTGGAGTTATATTGCTGCTGTCTTTGACGGCCGGGTTTTTGCTGTTGAAATTTTATCGGGATACCGCCTATCACCGGTACATCCGGGAAAGCTGGGGGATCCGGATTCCACTTACAGCCAAGGAGGTTTACCATGAAGAGGATCGAGGCTGGTTTGGAGAGGGGGATTGGTACACCGTCTTTGCTTGGAATGGGGAAGGCGAGGAGCCGGAAGGACTGTATTCCACTCAAGATACCGAGTTGGACTTGAACCTGCGGGCCACCATGGATCGGCTGGATGTGCCTTTTCAATACCGGTTTGATTTGCTGGAAGGCTGCCTTTGCCGTCAAGTTGCCGGTTCGCCGGATGACGAATTGATTTTGGTGTTCGATCCGGCCACATCTTTGCTGTATGTCATCATTTATACCTGGTAAAAATCCCCCGCTTCCTGTTGTTAGGAAACGGGGGGTACTTTTGCCTTTCGGCAGAAATTCAGTTTTACAGCATGCTGTCCAACAGTACAATGTTGGCGGCAGCTTCCACCACCGGCACCGCCCGGACGGCGATGCAGGGGTCGTGGCGGCCGTGGATCACCAGCTTGTCGTTCTGGTGGGTGGTGATGTTTACCGTGTCCTGCTCCAAGGAGATGGAGGAGGTGGGCTTAAAAGCCACCCGGAACAGAATGGGCATTCCCGAGGAAATCCCCCCCAGGATGCCTCCATGACGGTTGGTTTTGGTTTTCACCACATCTCCGTCGTAGTACATGGCATCGTTGTTCTGGCTGCCCATGAGATCGGTGCAGCCAAAGCCGTTGCCGAACTCCACCCCTTTCACCCCGGGAATTCCAAAGAGCAGGGAGGACAACCGGCTTTCCAAACAGCCGAACATGGGGTCGCCCACGCCCACCGGCATTCCCACGGCGGCGCATTCCACCACGCCTCCCACCGAATCCATCTTCATCCGAGCGGACTGGATGGCGTCGATGATCTGGATGCGGAAGGCCTCTTCCCGCACCGGGAAGGGGAGGGTGCGCAATTCTTTCAGCTCCTCCTTGGTGACGTTCACCGGGTCCAGTCCGTGGCAGACTATGTCCTTCACTTTTACCAAGTGGGCGCCGCAGACCACGCCTTTCTGCTCCAAAATCTGGCCGCAGACCGCCCCTGCCGCCACCAATGGAGCGGTTAGGCGGCCGGAAAAGTGTCCGCCGCCTCGGATGTCGTTGGCGCCCTGGTACCGCACATGACCGGTGTAGTCGGCATGGCCGGGACGCATTAAATCTTTCAGGTTGTTGTAATCCCCACTGCGGGTGTTGGTGTTGCGGATCACCATGCCCAGCGGGGTGCCGGTGGTAACGCCGTTGTAGTAGCCGGAAAGCACTTCCGGCACATCCGGTTCCACCCGGCTGGTGGTGGTGCCGTCGCTTTTGGCTTGGCGGCGGAGCATCATCTGCTGTACTTTCTCAAAATCAATGGGCACTCCTGCCGGCAGCCCATCCAGCACCACCCCAATGGCGGCAGAATGGCTTTCCCCAAACAGGGAGATGGATAACCGGTTATTCCACAGACTGGACATGGATTGTTCCTCCTAAACGTTGATAATCTTCCCAAAAGGTGGGGTAGGATTTGGCCACGCACTCCGCTCCCAGCAAGGTCACCGGGCTTTGGCAGAGCAGAGCGGCCACGCCGCCGCTCATGGCAATGCGGTGGTCATTTTCACATGGAACTACTCCGCCGTCTAAAAAGCCTTTGCCCAGGATGCGGATGCAGTCTTCCTGGGGCAGATATTCCATTTTGCCTCCCAATCCATTGATGAGGGCCATGGTGGAGGCAATGCGGTCACTTTCCTTGATTTTTAACCGCTCTACCTGGTAGATGCGGCTTTCCCCCACACAACCGCTGGCCAGCACACAGAGTACCGGCACCAGGTCAGGAATATCTCCGGCATAGATTGTAAAGGACTTTAGCTTGCCAGCACTTAAGGAGATGGTGTCTCCTTGGAATCTTACCGGGAAACCGGCTTGCTCCAAAATGGAGAGAATGGCTTTGTCTCCTTGGAGGGAATTTTGGGAGAAAGACCGAAGTTTCAGGTCCGCCCCCAACGCAGCAGCGCAGAGGAAAAAGGCGGACTGGGAATAGTCGCTTTCCGCAGTAAATTCTCCCGCCTGGTAAACCTGTCTTCCAGGGATGGAAAATTCATTGGGAGCGGTTTGGTGTACGGTGATGCCGAAGTCTTTCAGTGCTCCTAGGGTGATTCCCACATAGCTCTGGGACTGAAATTTACCGGTGACGGTCAGGGTACTGTCTCCCGAAAGCAAGGGCAGGGCAAACAGCAGTCCGGAAATGAACTGACTGGATTGGCTGCCGTCGATCTCATAGTTTCCCGGCTTCAGTTGACCGGAGACGGCGCAGGGCAGGGCGCCGGTGTTGTGCCACGCCACTCCTTTTCCTTGGAAGGCACTGTCGTAGGCGGTGAGAGGACGGGTCGCTAACCGTCCCTGGCCGGCAAAGGAAGCGTTTACGCCCAACGCAGCTGCGACCGGAATGAGGAACCGAAGAGTAGAGCCGGATTCGCCGCATGACAAGGTAGCTTCCTTTACAGGAGTTTGAATTCCTTCTACTGTCACATCTTCGCCCTGACAGGTGAAAGAAGCCCCCAGAGCGGTGAGGCAGTCCATGGTGGCTTGGATGTCCCGGCTGAGATAGAGCCGGTGGATGACGCTTTTTCCCGGTGCTAAAGCGGCGCAGATCAGTCCTCGGTGGAGGATGCTTTTGCTGGAGGGCACCAGCACCTCTCCTGCTAATTTGCTGGGCTTGATGGTAACCTTCATCGCTTCCTCCTTACCAGGTCAGGCGGTCCCGGACCAAAAAGAATTGCTCTAATTCCTGCCGGGGATAAAACTTGGCTTCTGCTTTGCCCATTTCCTGTAAGAGAATCAGGTGGATGCCGCCATCCCGGCTCTTTTTGTCCACCAAAGACAGCTCGATCATGTCCTGGGTGGGAATGGAGTCGGTGAGGGGCAGGGAATAGGCTTCCAGCAAATTTCGGATGGTTTGGGCAGTGCCAGGCTTGGTGATTCCCAATTCTTCCGAAATCCGGGTGATGGTGTACATCCCGATCGCCACGCCTTGGCCGTGGGTGTAGGTTTCATAATGGTAATGCTGCTCCACGGCGTGGCCGATGGTGTGACCGAAGTTAAGCAGCATCCGCAGCCCGTTGTCAAATTCGTCCTGGGCCACCACTTCTGCCTTGATCTCGATACACCGGGCGATCACCTGTTCCAGTACCTGGGGATCGGCTGCTTTGTGGATCTGTTCCGCCAAAGGAGCGTCCCAGATGCAGGCGTATTTGATCACTTCTGCCATGCCGTCCCGGAAAATTTCCGGCGTGAGGGTGGAGAGGGTGTCCGGGTCGCAGAGCACCAGCACCGGCTGATAAAAGCTGCCCACCAGATTTTTCCCTTGGGGCAGGTCCACTGCGGTTTTTCCCCCTACTGAGGAGTCCACCTGAGCCAGTAAGGTGGTGGGGATCTGAACGAAGTCAATGCCTCGGAGATAACAGCTGGCAGCAAATCCTGCCAGATCTCCGACCACGCCACCCCCTAGTGCGATGATTAAATCACTGCGGGTCAGTTTGCAGGAGGCGAAAAATTCCTGGAGCCGGAAAAAGTTTTCCCCGTTTTTTGAGGTTTCCCCGTGAGGGATCACGTACTGCTCCACCCGAACCGAAGAGGGAATGGACGCCTTTACCGTTTCCAGATAAAGAGGAGCCACCTGATCGTCAGTGACGATGCAGACTGTCTGGTAGGATTTGATCTTTTGAATCTCTTCCCAGCTGTGCTGTATTATGCCCCGCTGCACGAGAACAGAGTAGGGGCGGCCGGTGTTTACTGGAATGGTATACATTTTAATTCCTCCTGTTGATGTTCTAACC
>DXWR01000251.1 GCA_019416775.1 Oscillospiraceae bacterium
GGTGCATTCCAGCATCCAGTGGGAATGGAGGAGCTGTTTACCGTCCCATTCCCCTGTTTGCAGGCAGAACAGTCCAAACCGATGAAATTCCTCCAGGCTCAACAGCAGATCACTGGAACCAAATGTATTCCCCAAGGGATCGGTTCCCCAATCCGGGCGGGAGATACCCAAAGGGACAAACAGCCGAGGCATCAGGTAATCCACCAAATTGCAGCCCGCCCGGCGCTGTACCAACACCCCAGCTAGGTAAGGGCCCACATTGTTGTAGATAAAACGGCTGCCTGGTTCATAGACGAATGGAAAGGACAAGCTCAGCTTTACCCAATCCTTTTCCGGGTACTGTGCCCGCTGAGCCGCCATCATCTCCGCCTTTGCCTGCCCCAGGCACATGGTGAGCAGGTCCCGGACGGTGGCTTTGGCTAGGTTATCCGACACCGTTTCAGGAAGATCCTGGGCAAAAGCACTGGTTAAGGGTTCCTCCAAGGTCATCAAACCTTCCTGAACAGCAAAACCCACGGCGCAGGCAGTGACGCTTTTGGCAGCGGAGTAAACATTCCGCCGGCAGTCGAGGTCCCAAATCTTTTTCCCCAGCAGCTTGCCGCTTTGAGAGGCCATCACCCCGTACACCTTTTCACCGGAGACCTGTTGTTCAAATTCCTGAAAGTCCATGGCGTTACTTCCTTTCCATCCGTTATGGTTTCCGGCGCAGCACAATGGTGGCCGCTTCCGGAAAATCAAACAATCGGGGACAATGAAGACTGTTGCCGATGCCGCGGCTAACGATCATCCGGGTATTGCCCAGCCGGTACAACCCGGAAGTGTATCGGGGAAACAACCCTTGATTCGGAGCATACAGCCCGGGAATTCCAGGCAGCCGCACCTGTCCTCCATGAGCGTGACCGGACAGCACCAGGGAAAACTCCTCTTTGGCGTACTGTGCCAGCCGTTCCGGGCGGTGGGAGAGCAAAATGGAAAATCCCGGCTTCCCCTGGGACAATTTCCCAAGAGCGGCGGAAAAATCCTGTTCCCCTTCAAAAAACCGTGGATCCCGAATTCCAAGCAATCCAATGGACTCTTCCCCCCGGGGGAGCAGCACTCCTCGGTTTTCCAACAGCGTAGCTCCGGCTTGCGCCAAGACTTTTTGTACCTGAGGATAATGTTTCAAATCTTTGGCTTCGTGGTTTCCGGGAACGTAGTACACCGGGGCAATACGGCAGGCCCGCTCCATCCACTCCCCTGCCGCTTGGAGATACTCTGGGGTGTAACAGTCCAACAAATCCCCGGTAACGGCAATGAGATCAGGACGGCCGAATTTCAGGGAGAGAGCCTTCCGGCGGGCCATGGACTCAGAGCCGAAATGGAGATCGGAAAGATGAAGGATGGAAAAGCCATCGAAGGCTTTGGGCAAAGCCGGGTGTGCGCAGATCAGTCGATGCCGGTCCAAAGCAGCATTTTGCCAATACACTGCCCCGGCCAATCCTCCCAACAGCAGCGCTTTGGTTTTCAGTCCCATCTCAAGCCATCCCTTTCAGTTGATGCCCCAGCTTCAGCAGCAGAAAAGCCCGGCGGGCGGCGTTGCGGTACAGCTCCTGAGCGTCTTCCATGGCTTTTGCTTCCAACATGGGCCGGTCCGGAAGGGTCATGATCCCGCAGACACCCTGGGAAAGCAAGGCTTCATACCCTTCTCCCAGGCTGCCGGCAATGGCCAGCACCGGCACGCCTTTTTCCCGGCAGCGGCGGGCAATCCCGCTGACTGCTTTGCCTCCCACCGACTGGCCGTCCAACCGGCCTTCCCCAGTAATCACCAGGTCCGCCTGTTCCAGCAGGCTGTCAAACCCAGCAAGATCCAGCACCGTTTGGATGCCGGAGCGGATTTCTGCATTCAAAAAAGCCAGACAGGCCGCTCCCATGCCCCCGGCAGCGCCTCCTCCGGGAACGGTAGCAATGGACACCCCGGTGGTTTGGCTCACCAAACGGGCGTAACGGTCCATGCCCTGCTCCAATTGTTGAAGCACCTGAGGATCCGCTCCCTTTTGAGGACCGAAGGTGTAGGTGGCGCCCTGACGGCCCAGCAGGGGATTGGTGACGTCGCTCATGACGATGAATTTCGTGTCTGCAGCTTTGGGGTGGAGACCGGAACGGTCGATGTGCCGCACCTGTTCCAGATCCTCTCCCACGCCGGACAGCTCCCGGCCCCGTTCATCCAAAAAACGGATGCCCAAAGCACTCATGGCGCCAATGCCGCCGTCATTGGTAGCGCTTCCTCCCAAAGCCAAATAGATGGTGGTGCAGCCCTGGTCCAAGGCGTCCCGGATCAACTCCCCCACCCCATAGGTGGTGGTATACCGGGGATCCCGGCGGGAAAGGGGAACCATGGTCAGTCCCGCAGCCTGAGCCAGTTCAATTAAAGCAGTGCGATGTTCCAGCAGCAGATATTCCCCCTGCGCAGGCGCAAAGAGAGGGCCGGAAATATTTACCCTTCGGCGGGTTCCATGCAGGGCAGACTGCACTGCGTCCAGGGTACCCTCTCCCCCGTCTGCCACCGGCACCGACGCGGTCCCACAGCCGGGGAAAGCCAGTGCCGCCTCCTCGGTGAGGATCTGGGCGATGGTTTGGGAGGAAAGGGAACCTTTAAAAGAATCGGAAGCAAATACCAGGTTCATAGGAATCTCCTTTCCGGATCCGGGTTTTACCCTAGATCCATGCTCCGCAAAAACTCCTTGGTTCGGTCATGTTTGGGGTGGCCGAACACCTCTTCGGGGCTGCCCTCTTCCAGGATCACCCCGTCGTTCATAAACACCACTTTATTGGCGGCGCCCCGGGCAAAACCCATTTCGTGAGTCACCACCACCATGGTCATCTTTTCCTGGGCCAGTTGGCGCATAATAGCCAGCACTTCCCCGGTGAGCTCCGGGTCCAGGGCGGAGGTAGGTTCATCAAACAACAGGATATCCGGCTTCATCATCAGCGCCCGGGCAATGGCCACCCGCTGTTTCTGGCCGCCGGACAGTTCCTTGGGCAGGGCGTCTGCCTTGTCCGCCAGACCTACCTTTCCCAAATAATACATGGCATCCTGCTCCGCTTGGGCTTTGTCCCGCTTTTCCACCAATTTTGGGGCCAAAAGCAGGTTTTTCTTTACAGAGAGATGAGGAAACAGGTTGAAATGCTGAAACACCATTCCCATTTGAAGGATCAACTGGTGAATCTCTTTGTTTTTCACATAGCTGCCGTTTTCCACTAAGGGATTTCCCTTGATGTAGATGCTGCCGCCGTTGACCTTTTCCAGGTCGATCATACACCGCAGCATGGTGGATTTGCCGGAACCGGAGGAGCCGATCACCGCAATCACGTCCCCCTGGTGGACCGTCAGGTCGATGCCTTTCAGCACCTGGGTTTTGCCGAAGGATTTGGTGACCCCTTCCAGCCGCAGCATGGTGGTGTCATTCACTTGCTCAGACATAGGCTTCCTCCTTTACTGGAAATTAAACCGCTTTTCCAACTTTCGGATCAGGATGGTTGGAATGGTGGTGAGGATGAGGTAGAACACCGCGCAATAAATGTATGGGCTGAAATCCGCATAGGTGTTGACCAGGTTGGTGGCGTTTTGCAGCAGCTCGTGAAGACCCAGGCAGAAGATCAACGAGGTGTCCTTCACCAGAGTGATGGTTTCGTTGCCCAAACTGGGCAGGGCTACCCGGAACATCTGGGGGCACACCACGTGCCAGAAGGTCTGGAACTTATTCAGGCCCAGCACCTTCGCCGCTTCATACTGACCGGGATCCACTGCCAGCAAACCGCCCCGGAAGATCTCCGCAAAGTAGGCAGCGTAGTTTAAAATAAAAGCCACACAGCATGCCGTCATTCGGTCCTGGAAAGCGATGGAAGGGCCGATAACCGGGATATAGTACAAGCCGTAGAACAAAAACAGCATCTGCAGCAGCAGTGGGGTGCCCCGGAGCACATAGATGTAGGCGTTGAAAAACCAGCGCAGAGGGGCAATGCGGCTGCGCACTGCCAGGGTGATGAGAATGCCCAGCACCAAAGAGCAGGGCAGGGCGATGATGAACACCTGCAATGTCAGCAGGGCCCCTTGACAGAGGGCAGTCATCAGTTCCGAAAAATCCATGGGAAACCTCCTTTTGGTCCTTTCACGGAAAAAACCGGCAGCTGTTTCCGTCTGCCGGCTTTCTTCCAATCCCTATCTAGGGCTGCTTACTCTTCCCAAAAAATGATGTCGCTGCCGAACCACTTTTCGCTGATCTGAGCGGCGGTGCCGTCCTGCACGCACTCATTCAGGGCTTCGTTGATCTGATCCCGCAGCTCGGTGTTGTCCTTGGCGGCGGCAACAGCGTATTCTTCGCTGGCGATCACGTCGTCCAGAATGGTCAGGTTGCTGTATTCCTCGTTGGTGGCCAAATAGTATTCCGCCACCACGGAGTCCATCAGCACGGCGTCTGCCTTATCCTGTTCCAGCTCGGTGAGGCAGATCACGTTGTCGGAAAGCAGGTTAACGGTGGAAGGATTGACATCGGCGTGTTCTTCCTTAAAGGTTGCCCAGGCATCTTCGGCGGTAGAACCTTCCTGCATGGCCAGCACTTTGCCGGTGAGATCAGCGGAAGAAGCAATGTCGGAACCGCTCTTGACCACCAGAATCTGATCATTCTTCAGATAAGAATTGGTGAGGGCCATATTTTCTTCCCGTTCCGGAGAGCGGCTCAAACCGTTCCACAGCAAATCCACTTTGCCGGTGTTCAATTCCGCTTCCTTGGAACCCCAATCGATGGGCTGGAACTCAACGCTCTTGCCCATTTTATCTTCGATGACGGCACGGGCCAGATCGATGTCAAAGCCCACAATTTCCCCATCCTGTTCAAAGCCCATGGGGGCAAAGCCTACGTCCAGGCCGATGACGATGGTGTCATCGGCAGTGCCGCTGCCGCCGTTATTGGAGCAGCCGGTGATGGCCAGGCCCAAAGTCATGGCAGCCAAAACCGCCGCAAAAATCCGTTTGATCTTCATGTTCGATTCTCTCCCTTTGTGATACTTTCCTTAAAAATACCGGCTGTGACAGGAAATCCCCTGCAAGCCTTTTTTCATATTACCACATTAGCGAGCTAAAGTCAATTTGAAACGGGAGAAAAAACGGAGATTTTGAAAATTTTTTGGAGATTTTACCGGCAGGTTTGCTGTTTTTTCGGAAGATAAAAATTATTGTACCAAAACAGGGCCACTGCCGCTCCCACAATAACGGCATACCCGGCCACACTCCAAAGATCGGGGATCTGGCCGAAGAGAACAAACCCCAGGCCGGAAGCGAAGAGGATCTGGGAATAGTCATACACCGAAATTTCCCGGGCAGGGGCTCTAAGGTAGGCTGCGGTGATGGTAAATTGTCCTCCGGCGGCAGCCAGTCCCGCTCCCAGCAGCCAAAGCAGCTGCACCCAGCTCATGGGCACAAAATCAAAAATCAGCCAAGGCAGGGCCACCAAACAAGAAAAGCCGGAGAAAAACAGTACAATGCTGGTGCCGTTCTGTCCCCGCTGGCCCAGCTTCCGCACCATGGTATAGGCCACGCCGGCGCTGAGTCCTCCCAACAGGCCGATAAAGGCGGGAAGGGAACCCAGACTGGTAAAATCCGGCTGAATTACCAGCAAACTTCCGGCAAAGGCGGCGCAGACCAAAATTCCCTGCCACAGCCGCAGCTTCTCCTTTAACAAGAACACCGAACAAATCACCGCGAAAAAGGGAGACATTTTGTTGAGCATGGAGGCATCGCTGAGCAGCAGGTGGTCCACAGCGTAGAAGTTGCAGAAAATCCCCAAGGTGCCGAAGGCGGCACGGAGCAGCATCCAGCCCCAGTTTCCCTTCTCCACCCGAAAGGGAGTGCGGTGCTTCGCCATCAGGGCCAAGGCAAAGAAAAATGCCACCAGGTTGCGGAAAAAGCTCTTTTCCATGCTGGGCAGATCTCCTGCCAGCCGGACGCAGGCATTCATCAGGGCAAAACAGAAGGCAGAGGCGATCATCAGCAGAATGGCTTGGTGTTTGGTTTTCATGACAATTCCCCTTTCTTCCCTATTTTATCACAGCAACGGAAAAAGGAAAAGCGGGAAGTTTATTGTCAACCCCCTATGGGTGTGCTATAATAAATCCAGTGAATCTGCCGTAAATATTCCACAAAGGAGAGCTTTTTTTGCTGCATATTAAACAGGCGGTGGTAGTGGAAGGCCGCTACGATAAAATTGCCCTTTCCGCCGTATTGGACGCTCCTATTCTCACCACCGAAGGATTCCGGATCTTTTCCGACAAAGAAAAAGCCGCCACTTTAGCCCATCTGGCCAAAACCCGCGGGTTAGTGGTGATCACCGATTCAGACAGCGCCGGTTTCCGCATCCGAAACTACATCAAGTCGGTGACCCGGGACGAAAATGTGCTGCACCTGTACATCCCCCAAATTGCCGGTCGGGAGCGGCGGAAACCCGCCCCTTCCAAGGAAGGTTTTTTGGGGGTGGAAGGGTTTTCCCCCCAGCAGTTGGAAGAGCTGCTGCGTAAGCAGGGTCTCACCGACAATCAGGACGCCTGCCCCGCCCAGCCCTTTACCTCCGCCCAGTTTTACGCCTTAGGGCTGTCCGGGGGAGAAGGGAGCGCCCAAAAACGGCAGAAAGTACTGGCCCACTTTGGGCTGCCCAGCTATCTTTCCGCCAAAGCCATGCGCACCATCCTCCACTGCTACACCGATTACCAGGGACTGGCGGCGCTGTGTGAAACCTTATAATAATTGAAAGGAGACGGACATGGCCTTCAGCGATTTGCTGTTCCTCTTTTTCTTTTTGCCTTTCACTCTGGCGGCTTTCTTTCTCACTCCCAAGCGCCACCGGATCTTTGTGCTGTTTGCATCCAGTTTGATCTGGTTTGCCTTCAGCGATACCTTCTACCTTCCCTTGCTGCTCCTCTCCATTGTAATCTATTATCTGGCGGGGCGGCTGATCAGCCACTGGCGCACCAAACCCAAGCTTAGCCGGAGGGTGCTGTGGGTGGCGCTGGGGCTGAATTTGCTGGGAATGCTGGTGTTTAAATTCCACCTATTTTCCGATCTCTACCTCACCACCAGCTTAAATTCCCTGGCCATTCCTTTGGGAATTTCGGTCTACCAGCTTCAGGGGATTTCCTATCTGAAGGATTTGTACCAAGACAAAGTAAAGGTGCAGAAAAATTTCATCCGGCTGGCTACCGGCATCGCCTTCTTCCCCACCGTTGTCTGTGGTCCCATTACCCCCTATGGAGAGATGCAGCGGCAGCTGCGCTTTACCAGTCCGGATTCTACCCGAATTGCCCGGGGATACCATCTATTTGTCCGGGGACTGGTGAAAAAGCTGCTGTTTGCCGACACCTTAATCAACGGCTGGCAGGTGATCCAATCCATGCAGGCCCAGCAGCTCAGCGTCCTCACTGCCTGGCTGGGTGTGCTTTGCTTTGCCTTCGGTTTCACCTATTTCCTTTCCGGCTACGCCGACATGGGACGAGGGCTGGCCCGGATTTTTGGAATGACCCTGCCGGTAAACTTCCGCCAGCCTTTTTCCGCCAAAAGCGTGGTGGAATTCTGGCGGCGGTTTAACCTTTCCCTGTCCAGCTGGATTACCCGGTACGCCCTGCCTAAAAT
>DXWR01000252.1 GCA_019416775.1 Oscillospiraceae bacterium
GCTTGGGTGGTTTGATTGGGGTAGAGCCAAAACAGCACCAACACCACCAGCACCAAAAACAGTGCCAGCGCCCCTTGCAGCAATAAAAGTCCGGTGATGGAGCCTTTCTTTTCCACCCTTGTCCCCTCCTAACGCGATTTACTGTAACCTATGCGTAAACCGCGCCGGTTATGTCAGGGATGCTCCGGCATTTCTTCGGAGGTGAGAAAGGCGATGCTTCGCTCAATGGAATCCCGGGAATTGCCCCAGTCTCCCCCTTTGCTGCGGTAGTCGAACATCTTGCAGTAATGGGAAACATCCGCTTCCAGTTGGTCCAGCTGCTTCAGGCAGAGGTCGTTTAAGGATTGCTGGAAGTCTTTTTGCCAGCGCTTGTCCATGTTTTGTTTAGCATAAACGGTAAGCTGCCGGTAGTGGGGCAGGCAGAGGAAGGGTTGTTCTTTCCAAAGCTTGCGCAGATCCTCTTGGGCGGCGTATTGTTGCAGAAGGGTGTGGAAAAAACGCACCTGGGCCCATTGGATCCGGTCGCAGACAAAACAGCTCTCTTCTTTCGGTGGAAGCTGACCTCGTTTCACCTTGCCGGAACCGGCATTGCCCATGGGATTTTTTTGCAGCTCCTGGAGGTGACTTTGCAGGATCAAGGCCAGGCTTAACCGGTTTTTCTGGGTGCGCATCTGGGCAAAGTGATGGGCGCAGAAGCCCAGCCGGTTGGTTTCAATCCGCACGTCCGGCTCCATCATGGCTGCTCCCATAATGTATTCCACACTGCGCTGTTCCAGCACGTGTACCATGGCACAGATGGGACAGCCGTTTTTTTCCTCTAATAATTCGGTGACCGGGATGGTAAAGATACTTTCCTGCATCAAAATTCCTCCTTGAGGCCAGCTTTGGCGTTGCACACAGATTGGTGTTACCTTGTTGATTTTTCCTGCATTTCAGCGAAATGACCGGCGCTGTGGAAAATAGGGGTAAGTTCACCCGGTTTTCGCCGAAGGCGAAATGACCGGCCGGACATTTGGCCGGTCAAAGGGGGAATCGGATAGGTCAGCTTGCTGACCTATCTATTCTATCATATTTTTCGGGGTTTGTCTCCCCTCACAGTCGCCAAAAGCGGAAAAACACGATTTCCCAGCTTCCCTTTTTGTCAGAAGGATATTACTGTTTGTAACTTTTGTCTTTTCAACAAACTGTCAAAGCCGGTTAACGGTTGTTTACATTGGGCAAATCGCCGCAGCTGTCAGGGTTTTCAACCTTTTCAACAGAGTTATTAACAATTTCATCCCCTTAGTTTTCAACCCTTTCAACAGAGTTTTCAACAGTCTAGAAAGGAAACCCCAATTACCTTTGGTATAGAATTGGGAAAAACTGCCATACTGAAAGGGACAAAATCAATCACGCGGAAAGGCGGTATGGTTATGGTAAAGGGTGTACACCGGAAGGCGATTGAGATTTTGCAGCCGGAAGATCCCTGCTTTGAGCGGGCGATCTTTTTCCTCAGCCCCAAGGGAGAGTTAGACCGGCAGGTGCAGCTTCGGGCCCGGGATTATTTGCGCCGGGCAGGGATACGGCTGGATCGGAAAAACCGGTGGATTCGCAGGCTCAAGTTGGCAGGATATGCTTTCACGTGGGTGGCAGTGGGAAGCGGAATTACCTGGGTGCTGTTGTGGTGGCTGGGATGAAAAGGAAATTTTCGGGAAAATTGGAAAAAGGGATAGTTTTTTGCTGGGGGGTGTGATACAATAAAAAAGAATATAATCCAAATTGAATGGGAGAGTAACCATGAAGCAGCAAGAAACGCTCCGGGAGGATGTAGCGGCCGGCCGAAACGCCGTGATGGAGCTGCTGAAAAGCGGTAAAGAGATTGATGCCATTTATGTCCGCCAGGGTCCGGCAGAGGGAAGCTTAAAAGCAATTTTAGCCAAAGCCAAAGAGCGGGGTGTGGCGGTAAAGCAGGTCAGCGGGGAAAAGCTGGACCAGCTTTCCGGCGGCGTGAACCACCAGGGCGTGGCGGCAGTGTTGCCTGCCGTGGAATACACCACTTTAGAGGAGATTCTGCGCCGGGTCCAAGAAAAGGGGCATTCTCCGTTTTTGGTGCTTTGCGATGAGATTCAGGACCCCCACAACCTTGGGGCGATCCTCCGCACAGCGGAAGCCTGCGGCGTGGACGGGGTGATTCTGCCCAAACGCCGCAGTGTGGGCTTAACCCAGACGGTGTATAAAACCAGCGCCGGAGCGGCGGCTGTGGTGCCGGTGTGCCGGGTGAGCAACCTGGCCCAGACCGTCCGCAGCTTGAAGAAACAGGGAATTTTCTTTTACTGTGCCCAAATGGGAGGAACCGACTGGTGCCAGGTGGACTACACCGGAGGCGCTTGCTTAATTGTAGGAAATGAAGGAAAAGGAGTCAACCGGCTGCTGTTGGAAGAAGCGGATGTACTGGTGGGACTGCCTATGCTGGGGCAGGTAAACTCCCTCAACGCCTCGGTGGCGGCGGGGGTGCTGCTCTACGAGATGACCCGGCAGCGGCTGGGCAAACCAGCCAAAAACCCGGGTGAACGCCGATAGGGGAAGGAGTTTGAATACAAATGTCGGAACAGAAATTTTCCGTGGACGATATTTTGGAAGAATTAAAGCAACAAGAGACCCAGCAAAAACAACAAGCCTATCAACAGGCCCGGCGGTACGACACCCAGAGTCTGCTGAATGAGATTTTAGGCAACCATTCTGCGGCGCCTTCCGAATCCGTCCCGCCAAAATCTGCGGCGGAGGATCCCAAACCGTCTCTGACAGAAAGCCCGGTGCCGCCGGTTGAAGCGCCGGAGGAAGTCAAATCTCGTCACCAGGAGGATCGGTTTACATTAGACGAGGAAGCCCTGCGAAAACGCCAAGAGGAACAGGGAAATCGCCGCTCCCCGCTATGGCGTACCCAGGAATTTGGGACGACTCCTTCCAGAGCCCAGCCCCCAGAGAAGACGCCGGCAGAAAAACCCAAAGCTTCCAAGGTTTCCACAGAGGCAGAGCGTCTGGCTGAACGAGCGGAGGAATACGATACCTTCCGCCGCCGCCGGGAAGAGATGATTCAAGGATTTACCCTGAAAACACCCCCTCATTTGGAAGAAGGCCAACAGATGCCGGTGTCCTCCCCGGAATCTTTGGAGCCTACCCAGCCGGTGGGGCTTTCCAAGGAGCGGACGGAGATTTTGCAGGAAAAACTCAAGCAGTTCCACACTGGCCAAACCGGGGAAATGAACCGGGCTCAGGCGCCCAAGGAAGACACCAAAGAGATCCCCAAAGGAAAACTCGATCCCTTTGCCCAGATGCATTCTAAGGAATCTGTGCGAGAAGAGGAGGAAGAACAATCTCCCCTGCCGGAAAAAGAGGAAACCATCGCCGATGGAGATTACGAATTTGAGGAATTTACCTCTTTAGATCAGGCGGATGAATTTGCCGGAGCCTTTAAAAAAACCTTCCACCGAGGCGTTTGGAAACTGGTGGGATTGGCAGTGGTATTTCTCATCAGCTTGGGCTTTTCCTTACTTGGCAATTTGGAAGGCACACCGTTGGAAGAGTTTGGTCCCATGGTGCCCTGCATCACCCAGTTGGTCTGCGCTGTGCTGGGATTTGGTTTGGCCTTGGATCGGATGAAAAACGGTTTTGTGACCTTGCGGCCCAGCAAGGCGTCCCGAGACAGTTTAATCAGCCTGGCGATGGTAATGGTCATTGTATTTTCGGTGGTGCTGCTGGTGGTGGATCCGCAGGCACTGCAAGCCAGCGGGGTATACCTCTATGTGCCGGTGGTGCTGTTTGAACTGTTGTTTGGGGCCATTGGCCGATTGATGGAGTACCGGGCTATTCTCACCAACTTTAAGGTGGTATCCGCCCCGGCTCAGTATGATAAATATTCGGTGACCATAGAAAAGAACCAATCCTTGGCGGAGGATCTGGTTCGTCCCGGCGGCCTGGAAGAACGGGCCTGGATGGCGGAAAGCCGGAAGGCCGACTTCCTTACCGGTTTTGTGAAGGAATCCTTGGGCAATCAGTTTGGGGATAAAACGGTGAAGGTTACCACCCCCATCTTTTTGATTCTCTCTCTGCTGGCAGGAGTGCTGTCCTTCTTTTTGGGAGACATTTACACCGCCTTTACCGTCTTTACCGGATCTCTGGCGGTCAGCGCCGGCGCCATCGGTTTGTTTTTGACGGCTTTCCCCCTGTACACCACGGCCAAAACCCTGTCCCGGATGGGCGGCGCCGTGCTGGGTGGACGGGCTATGGAACAGTTTGAAGGGGTCAATTCCCTGGTTCTGGATGCGGCCGACCTGTTTTATCCCAAAAACATTACCCTGTACGGCATTAAGACCTTTTCCAATATGCCCATCGACCACGCCATTTTGGACGCCACCAGCGTTCTTTGCCGAACCAAGAGTGTGCTGGGCTGTGTGTTTTTAAAGATCATCGGCAACCACACCAACTATCTCTCCCCGGTGGACAGCATCTCCTACGAGGACGGCATGGGAATTTCTGCATGGGTCAATGACCGGCGGATCCTCATCGGGTCCCGGGAGTTGATGATCCACCACGGCATCGACGTCCCCAGCAAGGACTACGAGGACCGGTATCTGGAACAAAACCGGAACCTGGTATACCTCTCCGCCAGCGGGGAACTCAGTGGTGTATTTGTGCTGGGGCTGGGCTACAGCGAAGACATTCGCAATATGCTCATTGACCTGTATAACAACAATGTGCTGGCGGTGGTCCGCACGGTAGACCCCATTCTCACCCAGCAGCAACTGGCCAAGATATTCGATCTGCCGTTGGAAACTTTTGCTGTGGTACCCAGCCGGCTGTCCAAGGAATTGGATGCTTCCCTGGAGCCTGCACAATCGGCTCCGGCCTTGGTCTGCCATAACGGACGGCTGGCCAGCCAGATTTACTCGGTGCTCTGCGCCAAGGTGCTGGGCCGGCCCATTCATGCCGGGCGGTGGCTGTACCTGATCAGCGCCGGACTGGGGGTTGCCCTCTTTGTGCTGTTTACCCTGCTGGGCGGGGTGGGACAGATCAGCAATCTGTTTTTGTGTGTTTATGAGCTAATTAGTGCTCTGCTGTGCTTAGGGGTGCAGTACGCCGGAAGGTTGAAATAAAGGAATGATCTATTACATTTTTTGGGATAGCCCTTTGGGCTCCATACTTTTAGCCCAACAAGACCAATGCTTAATTTCAGCCCAGTTTGATTCTGCTCCGGAACCTGGTTGGCAGCAGCAGGAAACATCGCTGCTTCGGCAAGGACAGGAGCAGTTGCGGGAGTATTTTGCTGGGGTCCGCTGGGAATTTACCCTGCCCTTGGCCCCCAAGGGTACTCCCTTTCAGCAGAAGGTGTGGGAAGCGCTGCGAACCATTCCCTATGGGCAAACCAAAAGCTATGGAGAGATTGCCCGTCAGATTGGTTCTCCTATGGGAGCCAGGGCGGTGGGAATGGCCAATCACCGCAACCCCATTGCCATTTTGATTCCCTGCCACCGGGTGGTGGGGAAAAAAGGGGAGCTCACCGGTTATGCTGGAGGCTTATGGCGAAAACAAGCCCTGCTGAATTTGGAAGGCGGCCGTTTATAATGCTTTTGAGACCTCGAATTCGGTTTTGTGCCGGGTTCGGGGCCTTTTTTGCCGGGAAAGGGAAAACCGCCTTTTCTCACAAGGAAAAAAATGCTATACTGACACTATTATAGCGGGATCCGTCTACCCCGAGGAAGGAGCGGTTTGCATGAAAAAACATTACAGTATTTGGCTGGCGCCTTTGGCGGTGCTGGGAGTGCTGTGCGTCCTGTATGTGATTAATGGGCTGTTCCCCTTTGGGGAAAACACCATCAGCTGGGGGGACATGAACCAGCAGGTGGTGCCTTTGCTGTTGGAGCTGCGCAATATCCTTCACGGGGAAGGCAGCTTGTTTTATACTATGCAGACTGCCGGGGGCATGAATTTTTACGGGGTATTCCTTTTCTTCTTATCCTCTCCCTTTTCCTTTTTGGTGTACTTTGTCAAAACCGGGGACATGAAGTGGTTTATGAACCTGCTTTTGATTTTAAAGCTCATGACCTGTGCGGTGACGGCGGCAGTGTTCTTCCGAGCTCGGTTTCCCCGGCTGCGGCAGCGGTTTGGGGCGCTGCTGGCGGTGTGCTACGCCTTTAGCGGATATACCCTGCTGTTTTACCAGAACATTGTCTGGCTGGATGTGATGTACCTGTTTCCCTTGCTTTTGCTGGGATTGGATTGGACCTTAAACCGGCGCAAGCCTTTGCTTTACATCCTGAGCCTGTGCGCCATTATGGCCTGCCAGTTTTATCTGGGATATATGGTGGTGATCTTTCTGCTGCTGGCGGTGGCGGTGTGGGTGTTTTGGGCGATGCCAAAGGAACATCGTGGCCGGGCCTGTGCCTGCTTTTTAGGAGCCAGCTTGGTGGCGGCGCTGCTCACCGGGGTGATTTGGGCCCCTGCTCTGTTACAGTTTATGAAATCTGCCCGGGGAGAGGGGCTGATAGAAAGCCTGACTTCCGGGGGGCTGTTTGCTCATCTGGCCACCTCCCTGCCCTTCCTTTGCTCCAGCGCCCTTTTGGTGGTGTCCCTCTTCTTTTTGCGGAAGGTGCGGCAAAACCGGCGGCTGGCTGCGGTGCTGATTGTTTTTGTTCTCTGCGCTCTGCCTTTGGTGCTGGAACCAGTGAATAAGATGTGGCACACCGGCAGCTACCAGGCTTTCCCGGTGCGGTACGGGTTTATTACCCTGTTTTTGGGCTTCTGCCTTTCTGCCTGGGCATTGCAGCGGGTCCAGCCGGATAAATTGCCGGACCACACCAGCCCTGGGGCCTTGGCAGGGGTGTGGGTGGCTTTGGTGGCGGCCGTGGCAGTGGAGGGTATTCTGCTGCTCTATTTCTCCGGAGTGCTGGACAGCTATTTGTCCTCCCTTTGGGTGGACACCAACTCTATGCTGCTGCAAATGCTGGTGTTTTTGCTGGTGGGATTCGGCGTGTTTTTGCTGCTGTTTACCTACCATTACGGCTACTTCACCCGCCGGGTATTTTCTGTTTTGCTCTGTCTGCTGGTAGGAAGCCAGATCTTCTTTTCCTTGCAGGTATACATCGGGGATGCCGCCAATCCGGTGGATAAATGGCAGCAATACACCGATTTGGAGGACGTGCTGCCGGAGGATGGGCTGTACCGGGTGAAAACCGACAACAAGTACACCGATGCCAACCTGATGGGGGGCATCGGTTACAACAACCTGGCCCACTACACCTCCTTTACCACCGAAGATTACCTCTTTACCGCCAAAAAGCTGGGGTATTCCTCCTACTGGATGGAGGTAAACTCCAACGGCGGCACCCTGCTCACCGACGCCCTTTTGGGCAACCGGTACACTGTCAGCCAGTTTGACTACCTCAACATTGCCGGGGATCCGGTGTACGAAAATGAGCTTTACCGCATCTACGAAAATCCCCTGACCCTGTCCCTGGGCCTGGTGGTGGGAGCGGATCAGGTGCAGGAAGAAATTCCGGATTTGGATCGGATGCAGGTGCAGCAGTACCTCTACGAAACCTTCCTGGATCCCTCCGCTTCCCAGCTCATCTACCCTTATGCCCCGGATACGGTAAATCATATTGATATTACCGAAGAAGCGGGACGGTATACCTTTACCTGCCGCTCCCGGTACAGCGCCACCATGGAATATGAAATCCCGGTAGTGGGACGGCAGACCCTGTACTTTGACTGTTTTGATGTGTATTCCAACAGCTTGGTGGAGGACATCAACCAGTCCTTTGACCTTGAAGTCAACGGGAAAACCGTCACCACCAACTACCCAAATCAAAGCGTCAATGGCTTGGTGGAGCTGGGCACCTTCCAGGACACCACGGTCACGGTGGAAGTTCAGCTGAACAAGGATTGCAGCTGCAATTCCTTCGGGGTGTTTGGGCTGGATGTGGATCTGCTGGAAGAAACTTTGGCAAGCGTTTCGGAACAACAGGCCCAGATCACCTATGAAGGGACTACCTTTACCGCCTCGGCCTACAGCGCCCAGCCCAACCAGGTGCTCTACCTTTCCATCCCCTATGATGAGGGCTTTTCCTGCACCGTCAACGGGCAGCCGGTGGAAGTTCAGCGTGCCAATTCCGCTTTTTTGGCCGTCCCCTTGGAGCAGGGAGAAAACACAGTGGTGCTGACCTATACTCTGCCGGGATATTGGGTTGGGTTGATCCTTACCGGGATTGGAGTGCTGGCTCTGATTGGATTTTTATGGTATCAAAAGAAAAACCGCCCGCCTTTGGTGAAGCTCAACCGGGTCTGTGTGGGGGCGATAGGAGCCCTTGGCATGCTCTGCTTTTTGGCAATTTATGTGATGCCTCTATTGGTTTGGGCAGCCGGGCAGTTTCTCTGATTGAATTTCCGGCGAAAATATGCTATACTGGGCACATCTTAGAACACTAACGGAAACATTCCGAACGAAGAATGGGAGAGAGTACATTGGCCAAACAGCAAAAAATGGTGGAGGACATTACCTCCATGGAAGTGGATTTCGCCAAATGGTACACCGACGTGGTGAAAAAGGCGGAATTGGTGGATTATTCCAGCGTCAAGGGCTGCATGATTATTCGGCCCTACGGCTATGCCATCTGGGAAAACATCCAGGCGGACCTGGACAAGCGGTTTAAGGAGACCGGACATGAAAATGTGTATATGCCCCTGCTGATCCCGGAACACCTGCTCCAGGTGGAAAAGGATCATGTGGAAGGTTTCGCCCCGGAAGTGGCCTGGGTCACCCAAGGCGGGGAAGAAAACCTCAGCGAGCGGCTCTGCATCCGCCCCACCAGCGAGGTGCTGTTCTGCGAGCACTACAAGAAGATCATCAACTCCTACCGGGACCTGCCTAAACTGTACAACCAGTGGTGTAACGTTATGCGGTGGGAAAAGACTACCCGTCCCTTCCTGCGTTCCAGCGAATTTCTGTGGCAGGAAGGCCATACCATGCACGAAACCAAGGAAGAAGCCATGGAGGAAACCATGCAGCAGCTTCGCACCTATGAGGAGTTCTACCGGGATACCCTGGCCATCCCCGCCGTGACCGGCCGGAAAACCGAAAAGGAAAAATTTGCCGGCGCACTGGAAACCTACACCATTGAGCCCATGATGCACAACGGCGTGGCCCTCCAAGGCGGCACCAGCCACTACTTCGGCACCCACTTTGCAGAGTGCTTCGGCATCACCTTCACCGGCCGGGACAACACCCAGCAGGTGCCCCACCAGACCAGCTGGGGGGTTTCCACTCGGATGATCGGCGCCATTATCATGGTTCATGGGGATGACAACGGCCTGGTGCTGCCCCCGAAAATCGCCCCCATCCAGTTGGTGATTGTGCCCATTGCTGTTCACAAGCCCGGTGTGCTGGAAAAGGCAAGAGAACTGCAGGAACAGCTCAAGGGCCAGTTTAGAGTGAAGCTGGATGACAGCGATAACTCCCCCGGCTGGAAGTTTGCCCAGTACGAGATGAAGGGCGTTCCTCTGCGGCTGGAAATCGGCCCCAAGGACATTGAAAACAACCAGTGCGTGCTGGTGACCCGGCACAACCGGGAAAAGACCTTTGTCTCCTTGGACGAGCTGCCTCAGATGATCGAAAAGAAGCTCCAAGAGGTCCACGACGGCATCTACCAGCGGGCTTTGGAAAACCTGAAGGAAAAGACCAGCGTGGCCACCACCCTGGATGAGTTCTTGGACATCGCCCAGAACAAACCCGGCTTTATCAAAGCTATGTGGTGCGGGGATTCTGCCTGCGAAGACAAGATCAAGGATCTCACCAATGGGGTGAAGAGCCGGTGCATCCCCTTTGAGGAGGAACACCTTTCCGATACCTGCGTCTGCTGCGGACGGCCTGCCAAGCACATGGTGTACTGGGGCAAGCAGTACTGATTTCAAGACAAAAAACAAGAGGACTTCAAGCAGATCCATGCCTGAAGTCCTTTTTCTTTTTGGGTTTTATCTTACTCGTACAGAGGATATTTGCCGCACAGTTCATTGACTTTGGCCCGGATTTCTTCCTGGTGTTCCAGGTAATCCTCCCGGGCAGTGCGGTAAATACACTCGGCGATCACCTTCATGTCTTCCGGCTGCATGCCGCGGCTGGTGACGGCGGGGGTGCCGATGCGGATGCCGCTGGTAACAAAGGGTTTTTCCGGATCATTGGGGATGGCATTCTTGTTCACGGTGATATACACCTCATCCAGCCGCCGTTCCAGTTCCTTGCCGGTGATGTGGAAGTTCCGAGTGTCCACCAGCATCAGGTGATTGTCGGTGCCGCCGCTGACCAGATCAAAGCCGTAGTTCATCAGCTCTTTGGCCAGCATAGCGGCGTTGTCCACGATCCGCTGGGCATATTCCTTAAAGGAAGGCTGCAACGCTTCCCCAAAGCAGACGGCCTTGGCGGCGATGACGTGCATCAGCGGGCCGCCCTGGGTGCCGGGGAACACGGCCTTGTTGATCTTCTTGGCGATTTCCTCGTCGTTGGTGAGGATCAAGCCGCCCCGAGGGCCCCGCAAGGTTTTGTGGGTGGTGGTGGTGACCACGTCCGCGTAGGGCACCGGGTTCTGGTGCAGGCCGGCGGCCACCAGCCCGGCGATGTGGGCCATATCCACCATCAGATAGGCGCCCACTTCCTTGGCAATTTTACCCAAGCGTTCAAAGTCGATGGCACGGGGATAGGCGGAAGCGCCGGCCACGATCATCTTGGGCTGCACTTCTTTGGCAATGGCTTCCACATGGTCGTAGTCGATGGTTTCGGTGTCGTCCTCCACTCCGTAGGAGTGGAACTCAAAGTATTTGCCGGAAAGGTTCACCGGAGAACCGTGGGTCAAATGCCCGCCGTGAGCCAGGCTCATGCCCAGCACTTTGTCCCCGGGCTGAAGCAGGGCAAAGTACACGGCAGTGTTGGCCTGAGCGCCGGAGTGAGGCTGAACGTTGGCGAAGTTGGCGCCAAACAGCTTTTTGGCCCGCTCAATGGCGATGTTTTCCACAATATCCACATCCTGGCAGCCGCCGTAGTAACGCTTGCCGGGATAACCTTCGGCGTATTTGTTGGTGAGCACGCTGCCCATGGCAGCCATCACCGCCGGGGAGACGATGTTTTCACTGGCAATCAGCTCAATGTTCCGGCGCTGACGCTTCAGCTCCAAGTTCATGGCGTCTCCCACTTCCGGGTCCGCCTTCATTACATAGCCGATGGTATCTACCAAATCCTGATACATAATTTTTACTCCTTCCAGATTGGAAAAACGGGGAACGATTACTGTTATTATACACAAAACCCCAGGGGAAGTAAAGCAAAACCGGATGAGGCTATTTTTTCTCTTTTGGATTGGGGTCAAGCTGCTGTTGCCAGATACGGTAGTGCAGAGCGGCCTGCTCGGTTTTGTTTTCCCCAAAGTGGTAATAGACGTGATCTTTGATGTCATCAGGGAGATACTGCTGCTTTACCCAATGGCGGGGATAGTCATGGGGATAGAGGTAATGCTGCCCCTTCACCTCCCGGTCTGCCCCGTCGTAGTGGACATTTTGGAGCTGTCGGGGAAATCCCCGTCCCAGCCCCCGCTGAACGTCTTGGGTGGCTTCTGCCATGGCCAGGTAGGCGCTGTTAGACTTGGGCGCGGTGGCCAGCAGCACCGCCGCGTCCGCCAGGGGGATTCTGGCTTCCGGCAGCCCCAGCTGCAGGGCGCTGTCCACACAGGCTTTCACAATGGGGATGGCCTGGGGATAGGCCAAGCCGATGTCCTCTGCCGCAATCACCAGCAGCCGCCGGCAGGGGGAAAGGAGATCCCCTGCTTCCAGAATCCGAGCCAGGTAAAACACCGCTGCGTTTTCATCGCTGCCTCGGATGGATTTTTGCAGGGCAGAAAGGAGATCATAGTGCTGCTCCCCTTCCCGGTCATAGGTATTGGCGCTCTTTTGCGCTAGCTGTTCCGCCAGTTCCAGGGTAACGGCGCGGCAGCCCTCCTCTTTTGGGGCGGCCAGGCAGCAGAGTTCTACGGTGTTGATGGATTTGCGCACATCTCCGCCGCAGCCCATGGCAATGGCGTGCTCCACCTCTGGGGTGTGTTGGATGGGACAGTTCAGCCGTTGTTCCATGGCGTTGAATCCACGATGCACTACCTTTTCTGTTTCCTGAGGGGTGACCTGTTTGAATTCAAAGACGGTGCACCGGCTTAAAATAGCTCCATAGACATAGAAATAGGGGTTTTCGGTGGTGGAGGCAATGAGAGTGATGCTGCCGTTTTCCAGGTATTCCAGTAGAGATTGCTGCTGCTTTTTGTTTAGATATTGGATTTCGTCCAGATACAGCAAAATCCCATTCATTCCCGCCAGCGTTTTGGTCTGATCCATGATTTCCTTCAGGTCGGCGGTGGAACAAGAGGTGCCGTTTTTCTGATACAGTTTTTTGTGGGTTTGGGCAGCAATAATCCGAGCAACCGTAGTTTTGCCCACGCCGGAGGGGCCGTAAAAGATCATGTTGGGGATTTGGCCGGACTGGATGATGTTGTATAGCGCTTTGCCGGGAGTGAGCAGATGGGGCTGCCCAACTACCTCATCTAGGGTTTGAGGCCGCAGGGCGTTTGCCAATGGGGTATTCACCGCTTCATCCCCCTTTTTCGACCATCCAGAGAATAGGGGTTAAAGGCGCTGCCGGGGCCAAAGAAGTGCTCAAAGGCCAGGTGGACGCTTTCATCCCAAAAATACCATTCGTGGATGCCCGGCCATTCCAAATAGGTGAAGTCGTAGTGCAGGGGCTCCATAGCTTCGGCCAGATTTACGCTCATCTGGTGGATGAAATCCTCGGTGCCGCAGGTGACAAACAGTTTGGACTTGACAGGGTTGGCGTCCTGCTTTCGGGCCAGTTCAAATAAATCGTAGGGTTTTAGCAACTCCGGCCGCTGCCGAAACTGTTCTACCACTTCCCGGCCCACAATGCCCATGACTTCCTGGGGAGCCATGAGAGGGCTTTCGATCTCACAAGCCTCCATCACTAAGTTGATGTCGCAGGCGGGAGAAAAGGCGGCGCATCCTGCATATCGTTCCGGATAGGTCAAAGCGCAGCGCAGCGCCCCATAGCCCCCCATGGAGATGCCCATCACATACCGGTCTTCCCGCTTGGGGGATACCCGGAACAGGGTTTCTATCGTTTCCGGCAGTTCTTGGGTGATGTAGGTAAAATAGGGCGCACCCTCCGCCATGTCGATATAGAAGCTTTTTTGCACTTCCGGGATAATCAGCATGACATCATAGTCCTGAGCTAACAGAGAGCAGCGGGTGTTCAGCACCCAGTCAGTGCTGTTGTCGCTCAGGCCATGGAGCAGATAGACCGCCCGGAAGGGTTTGTTATGATTTCTGCGTTTGGGGGTGATGATCCGCACTGCGGTGTTCATTCCAAGCGTTTTAGAATAGAGATTGCCGGTAAAATCAGCCATAGAAAAATCTCCTTTTTCGACAGGTTCAGCCGATAATTTGAATTTGGGTTACCAGAGAAATCATACCAACCACTATCAAAATCCAGAAAAAGAAATTTGTAATTAGAAGATTGATTTTGGCGCGGTTGGTAAGGTTGGTATCTCGATCTCGGTTTTGGAAGGCTCGGAGGTGTTTACCGGACCAGAGGGCAACTGAGCCCATCCCGATTAGCAACAGCAGCAGCACTCCTGCAATATAAAAGGGCAAGGGTAACCAATCCAGGCAAAGCCATGCTAGGTTCACTCCGGCACTTACTACTATGGGCACAAGTACTGAAAAGCTGCGTAATCGCACCAGCCCCAGCACTAGTCCTAAAAACAGCCGGAACACCAGTTGATCTAGGGCAGGAGACAAAATGGCGTAAAGTACCGCACTGACCAGTACGGACACCAATTCTCCAAATTCCTTGAGCCGCCCCATCACCAGCCCTCGGAAAAAGAATTCTTCCAATAGGGCCGGAAGCAGCACCAGCGCTGCCAGTTCTAGGATAAGGCCGCCAAAACCTTCTGGTTGAGGAGCGGTTTCCTGTTCATAATAAAAAGGGGTAGTGACACTCATCAGCCAGAGCCCTCCGGCAGTGAGCAGCCGGGCCAGAGCACTCATCCCCAAACCGATGCCTAAAGCGTAGCCATATCGGATACCGATGGCTTTTTTCATGCCAACTACCCCTTTGGAGCGATCTCCGCAGAGCCACAAAATCAGGCCGGCGGGAAAATAAGCACATAATAGAGTGAAAATTCGCGCCATTAATTCCCCTTCCCAGGAAGAGAATCCAAGATGAGACGCCAGTACCCGGAAGGGAGGCAGCAGAACCAGCCAAAGTCCCAACACCAACATGGTGGAAAGAATTACGAGGTGGTAACGCATGGCTAAGTTTCGCCGCTCGGTAAGTTTGGGAGTGGCGGGCAGGTAGCCTAATCCGCTGACGTAGGTCACCGGTTTTTGTTTTTCTTTGGTTTCCATGCCTGGTTCTCCTCCTTTTGACAGGCACACCCAGATTTTATGCTTCTGTGTCAAGCGTTATTTTTATACCAGTTGTATTTCCGCCGGTTTTCAACAGAATTTTTCACTGCTTTTTTTAAGCTGTTGAGAAGGTTTTCAACTTCTTATCAGGGAAAAGCCCAGGATTGTCAACATTATCAACAGAGTTTTCAACAATTCAGGATGAAAACTTCCTCTACGGTGGGTATAAATGTTAATAACCATGTTGAGAAAGTTGAAAACCAAAAAGTCAATCTTTTAAGGAACGATTCCAGCCTCCCGACTTTTTTCGACATTGGCGCAGTTGGGCAAAAAACTGTCGCAGCAATTCTGCGCAGTCTTCCTCTAACACTCCGCCGGTAACCTGGGGTTTCCAGTTGTAGGGAAGCTGGTAGAGCTGCACTACGCTGTCAATGGAACCAGCTTTGGGGTCTTTGGCGCCATACACCACTCGATCGATCCGGGCGTTTAAAATGCCGCCGGCGCACATGGGGCAAGGTTCCAAGGTGACATAAAGGGTAGCTTGGGGGATTCGCCATCCACCCAGTGCTAAGCTGGCCTGCTTAATGCAGAGTAGTTCGGCGTGGGCTAAAGGATCTTTGTCCATTTCCCGGCGATTGTAGCCGGCAGCAATTACTTCCCCCTGGCGTACCAGCACGGCTCCCACCGGTACTTCCCCCAATGAGGCAGCTATCTTGGCTTGTTGAATGGCCAATGCCATAAACTGTTGATCTTCAGTCATAGAATCTCCTAAATTTTAGAATTTCCTCCAAATGCGACGATGAATTATATCGTTTTTTTCACAGAGAATAGGAAAATG
>DXWR01000253.1 GCA_019416775.1 Oscillospiraceae bacterium
CTATGATATGGATAGATAAATTGATAGAAAGGAGTCCGAATTATGGATCAAAACTACAAAATTCTGTTTGAACCCATGAAGATTGGTTCTGTGGAGGTCAAAAACAAATTTTTCATGGCCCCCATGGCGACAATCGTTCACACGGATGAGAACAATTCCTACACTCCTCAAAGCACCGACTACTATGTAGCCCGGGCGAAAGGCGGAGTGGGCCTGATCATCACCGGTGCCAACTGGGTGGAAAACACCGTGGAGCCCCACGCCCGTTGTTCCTTCCCCTGTCCCACCCAGATGCCTGCGGAATATGAGCATCAGGCCAAGGAGATGACCGACCGCTGCCACGCCTTTGGCACCAAAATTTTCCTGCAGCTCACCGCCGGTTTGGGCCGAAGCGCACTGCCCAACTTCGTCTCCCCCAAAGACATGGTGGCCCCCAGTGAAATCACCAACCGCTGGCTGCCCAACGTGATCTGCCGGGAGTTGAAAACCGAGGAAATCGAAGCCATTGTCAAGGCTTTCGGTCAATCGGCCCTCATCGCCAAAAACAGCGGCTTTGACGGCGTTGAAATTCACGCTGTCCACGAAGGCTATCTGCTGGACTGCTTTACCATGACCCTGTTTAATAAGCGCACCGACAAATACGGCGGCGACCTCCGGGGGCGGCTGCGGTTTGCCTGTGAGATTGTCCAGGAGATCAAAAAGACCTGCGGCGCCGATTTTCCGGTGATTCTGCGGTTTTCCATTAAGAGCTACATCAAGGCCATCCGTCAGGGCGCCGTTCCCGGAGAATCCTTCCAGGAACTGGGCCGTGACATCGGTGAAGCCCGGGAAGCCATCCCGATTTTGGAAGAAGCGGGCTACGATGCCTTTGACTGCGACGCCGGTACCTATGACTCCTGGTATTGGGCACATCCCCCGATGTATTTCCACAAGGGTATGTACCTGTCCCTGGTGAAAGAAGTTCGGGATTGCTTCACTAAGCCGGTGTTGGTGGCCGGACGAATGGATAATATGGATATGGCGGTGGAAGCGGTCAATTCTCACCTCATCGATGGGGTCGGCCTGGGCCGTCCGCTGTTGGCAGATCCGGATTACTGCAATAAGGTCCGTTCCGGTCAATTGGCACAGATCCGTCCCTGCCTGGGCTGCCATGACGGATGTTTCGGACGTCTGCTGCAATCCGGTTTGGGCAGCTGCGCCGTGAACCCGGAATGTGGACGGGAAGACACCGTGGGCATTCGCAAGGCGGATCAGAAGAAGAAAGTTGTGGTTGTGGGCGGCGGCCCCGGCGGTCTGGAAGCAGCCCGTGTTTCTGCCCTCCGTGGCCACGATGTCACCTTGCTGGAAGCTAAGGATCAGCTGGGCGGCGCTTTGGTGATTGCCGGTGTGCCGGAATTTAAGGAAGACGACCGGGCCCTGGTTGCCTGGTATGCCGAAGAGCTGAACCGCTTGGGGGTGGATGTCCGCCTGAACACCAAGGCCACCAAAGAAACCATTGCCGAGCTGAAGCCGGATACCGTGTTGATGGCGGAAGGCAGCACCCCGGTGATTCCCAAGATCGACGGTGTGAACAACGCAGTGCTGGCCCAGGATGTGATGCTGGGTAACGTGGAAGCCAAGGACAGCATTATCGTCATCGGCGGCGGTTTGGTGGGCTGCGAGCTCTCCCTGCATCTGGCGCAAAACGGCAAGAAGGTCACCATTGTGGAAGCCCTGCCGGATATTCTCAAATCCGGTTCTCCCATGCCTCCCATGAATGAGTTTATGCTTCGGGATCTGCTGGCCTTCCATAAGGTGGAGATCGTAGCCGGCGCCAAGGTCACTGCCATTGCTTCCGATGGCCTGACCTACGAGAAGGATGGAGAAACCAAGACTCTGTCCGGAGATCAGGTAGTGCTCTCCATCGGTTACCGTTCCACTCGCTCTCTGTTTGATGAACTGAAATACGATTACGCTGAAATCTACAATCTGGGCGATGCCCGGCAGGTCCGCAACATTCGCGGCGCCATCTGGGACGCTTATGAAGTGGCCAGAAGCCTGTAATCCAAAGAATAGAACACCTCGCAGGATCCTGATAGCGGACATCCTGCGGGGTGTTTTCTTTGGGTATATTTGGAAGAAGAAAATCCCCCGCTGCAACCAGGGAGAGGTCTACAGCGGGGGAATGGGGTGAAAATGTGATTCATGAAAAGAATTAGCGGTATTTGTGCTGCTCTACCTGCTGAGCAAACCAGCGGTGAACCGTTACGTCTTGGGTAAATTCCGGGTGGAAACTGGTGGCAAGCATATTGTCCTGCTTGGCGGCCACAGCATGGCCGTTGACCTGACAGATCACCTGGGCCTTTTCTCCCACCGACTCGATCCAGGGGGCGCGAATAAATACCAGCTCCACCGGCGTTTCGCTGATGCCTTCAATGGGGGCGTACAGGGTAAAGCTGTCGATCTGCCGCCCATAGGCGTTGCGCCGCACCGAAAAGTCCATGACTCCCAGATGAGGTTCTTCCCCAATGATTTTCCTGGCCAAAAGGATTTCTCCCGCACAGGTGCCCCACACCGGCATTCCATCCAAGATCCGCTGCCGCAACGGCTCCATAAGTTCAAAGATGTTCAGTAGTTTGGCGATAGTAGTGCTTTCCCCTCCGGGGAGGATCAGCCCGTCTACCGCCTGCAGAGCGGGGAGAGTTTTGACCTCCATGGGAGTGACCCCCTCCAACTGGGAGAGGGCTTTGATGTGTTCGATCACGGTGCCTTGGTAGGACAGCACGCCGATGGTAATGGGTTTCATGTTGGGAAATCGTCCTTTCATATGGATGGCTTGAAGGAAGGTGCGGTTTAAAGTGCCGGTCTGGTTTTGCTATCTGACTTTCGGGAAAGAAAACGCTGCAATTCAAAAAATCGTTTCGCTTACCAGCCCCGCTCTGCCATCCGGTTTTCGGGAGCAATTTCAGAAAGCTCAATGCCTCGCATGGCCTCTCCCAGTCCTTCGCTGACTTCCGCCAACACATCGGGATCGTTGTAGTAAGCGGTGGCCTTCACGATGGCACGGGCCATCTTTTCCGGGTTGGAGGATTTGAAGATGCCGCTGCCCACAAAGATGCCTTCGCTGCCCAGCTGCATCATCAAAGCGGCGTCGGCAGGGGTGGCAATGCCGCCGGCAGCAAAGTTCACCACCGGCAGTTTTCCGGTTTTGGCTACTTCCACTACCAGGTCGTAAGGAGCGCCGTTTTCCTTGGCAAAGGTCATCAGCTCTTCGGCCGGCATATTCTGCAGCCGACGGATATCCGCCATGACAGTGCGCATATGCCGCACTGCTTCCACCACGTTGCCGGTGCCGGCTTCGCCCTTGGTTCGGATCATGGCAGCGCCTTCGCCAATTCGACGGAGGGCTTCCCCGATATTCCGGGCGCCGCAGACAAAAGGCACCTTGAAGTCAAATTTGTTCAGATGGTAGGCGTCGTCGGCGGGGGTGAGCACTTCGCTTTCATCGATATAGTCGAT
>DXWR01000254.1 GCA_019416775.1 Oscillospiraceae bacterium
GTTACCGAACAGCCTGCTGAAACCCGAATGGGTAAAGGTAAAGGTTCTCCGGAATACTGGGTGGCCGTGGTAAAGCCCGGCCGTGTGATGTTTGAAATCGCCGGTGTGGACGAAGCCGTGGCTCGGGAAGCACTGCGTCTGGCATCCCACAAATTGCCCATCAAGTGCAAGTTTGTAAAAAAAGAAGAGGGTGGTGAGCAAGCATGAAGATCGCCGAAATCCGTGATTTGAGCACTGTCGAGCTCAACGAAAAACTGAAGGACTTAAAGGGCGAGTTGTTCAATCTCCGTTTCCAGCTTGCCGTCAACCAGCTTGATAATCCCATGCGCCTGAAGGCCGTGAAAAAAGACATCGCACGGATCAAAACCGTTCTGCGGGAACAAGAGCTGAAGGCGGAATAAGGAGGATTTGACTGATGAGCGAAAGAAATCTGAGAAAGACCAGAGTGGGCACCGTGGTCAGCGACAAAATGGATAAAACCATTGTCGTCGCCATCAAGGACAACGTGAAGCACCCTCTGTATAAGAAGATCATCCCCCGCACCATCCGCTTGAAGGCACACGATGAAAACAACGAGTGCCGCATCGGCGACCGTGTTCGGGTGATGGAGACCCGTCCTCTGTCCAAGGACAAGAGATGGCGTCTGGCCGAAATCATCGAAAAGGCCAAGTAAGATTTGAAGTTACGTCTTAGGACTGAAAGGAGGAACGCACTGTGATTCAGATGCAAACTTACCTGAAGGTTGCCGACAACACCGGTGCTAAGGAACTGATGTGCATTCGTGTTTTGGGCGGCTCCCGCAGACGGTATGCCAACATCGGCGACGTGGTGGTTGCTTCCGTGAAAAAAGCAGCACCCGGCGGCGTTGTGAAAAAAGGCGACGTTGTGAAAGCAGTTATCGTTCGTTCAGCAAAGGGCCTGCGTCGTGAAGACGGTTCTTACATCCGTTTCGACGACAATGCAGCCGTAATCATTAAAGAAGATAAAAACCCCAGAGGCACTCGTATTTTCGGGCCTGTGGCCAGAGAGCTGAGAGATAAGGAATACATGAAGATCCTGTCTCTGGCTCCCGAAGTACTGTGATGGAGGTAGTCTGATGAGTAAAATGCACGTAAAAACCGGCGATACCGTCATGATCATCTCCGGCAAAGACAAGGGCAAAACCGGCAAAGTGCTGGAAGTCAGCCCCAAAGAAGGCAAAGTCATCGTCGAGGGCCTGAACATTGTCACCAAGCATGTGAAGCCCCGCCGTATGGGCGAAACCGGCGGCATTGTGAAGGCCGAAGGCCCTCTGTATGCCTGCAAGGTGATGCCTGTCTGCCCCAAGTGCAAGAAACCCACCCGGGTTGGCTATGTGATGAAGGGCGACAAGAAGGTTCGTGTCTGCAAGCATGCCGGCTGCGGCGAAACATTCTGAGTAAGGAGAAAACAGTATGGCAAGATTGAAAGACTACTACAAAAGCGAAGTAGCGCCTGCTTTGATGAGCAAGTTTGGCTACAAGAGTGTCATGCAGATTCCGAAGCTGGAGAAGATCGTCGTAAACGTAGCCTGCGGAGAAGCCACTTCCAACTCCAAGATGATGGACGCTGTGTGCGGCGACCTGGCAAAGATCACCGGTCAGAAGGCCATGGTCTGCAAGGCTAAGAAGAGCGTGGCAAACTTCAAACTGCGTGAAGGTATGCCCATCGGCGCGAAAGTAACCCTGCGGGGCGAGAAGATGTACGAGTTCTTGGACCGCTTCTTCAACGTGGCTCTGCCTCGGGTTCGTGACTTCCGCGGCATCAACCCCAACTCCTTCGACGGCCGTGGTAACTACTCCATCGGTTTGAAGGAACAGTTGATCTTCCCGGAAATCGAATACGACAAAATCGACAAGCTGCGGGGCATGGACATTACCCTGATCACCACAGCCAACACCGATGAAGAGGGCCGGGAGCTGTTGACGCTCATGGGCGCCCCCTTCACCAAGTAAGAGGAGGAAGAAAAACATATGGCGAAGAAGAGCATGATTGCCAAGCAGAAAAGAGAGCCTAAGTTTTCTACCCGCGCCTATAACAGATGCAAAATCTGCGGCCGGCCTCACGCTTACCTGAGAAAGTACGGCATTTGCCGTATCTGCTTCCGTGAACTGGCTTACAAAGGTCAGATCCCCGGCGTGAAGAAAGCAAGCTGGTAAGTCCACTAAATAGGAGCGGATACTGCCCCAATCGGCAGGAGCATTCCTGCACACACCTTTCGTTACGGTGTGCAACAAACTGGTAAAAAAGCATTAGGAGGTTTAGCGCCATGCAAATTACGGATCCCATTGCGGATTTTCTCACCCGCATCCGGAACGCAAACGCAGCGAAACACGAAACCGTTGATGTCCCCGCTTCCAACCTGAAAAAGGCAATGGCCCAGATCTTGGTGGACGAAGGCTACATCAAGGGATTTACCGTGGTAGAAGACGGCAAGCAGGGCATCATCCGTATGACCCTGAAGTACGGCGAAAACAAGAGCCAGGTCATCACCGGCCTGCGCCGGGTTTCTAAGCCCGGTCTGCGGATCTACGCATCCAGCGTCGATATGCCCAAAGTGATGAAGGGCCTGGGCATCGCCATCGTCTCCACATCCAAAGGACTGATGACCGACCGCCAGGCCAGAAAGCAGAAGGTCGGCGGCGAAGTGCTGGCTTTCGTTTGGTAAGATAAGGAGGAAAGATACCATGTCTCGTATTGGCAGAGCGCCTATCGACGTTCCCTCCGGAGTCGAAGTCAAAATCGACGGCCATCACATTACCGTGAAAGGTCCTAAGGGAACCCTGGAACAAAACATTCATAAAGATATCACCGTGACCATGGAGGATGGCAAGCTGCTGGTGACTCGTCCCAGCGACGACAAAATGCATCGTTCCCTCCACGGCCTGACTCGCAGCCTGGTTCACAACATGGTAGTGGGTGCCAGCGAAGGCTTCTCCAAGACTTTGGAGATTCAGGGCATCGGTTACCGTGCTCAGAAGCAGGGCACCAACGTTGTGTTGAACCTGGGCTTCTCTCACCAAGTGATCATCAGTGAAACCGACGACATCAAGCTGGACGTTCCCGACGCCACCCACGTTGTGGTTCGGGGCTGCGACAAGCAGAAGGTTGGTCAGTTCGCTGCTGAAGTGAGAGAAAAGCGTCCTCCCGAACCCTATAAGGGCAAGGGCATTCGCTACGCCGGCGAATATGTCGCCCGCAAGGAAGGCAAAGCCGGTAAGGGCAAGTAATGGGAAAGGAGTGACGAGTCAATGGTGAAAAAATTTGACCGCAATAAAGCTAGACAAAAAAGACACCTGAGAGTCCGCAACAAGATTGCAGGCACCGCCGATTGTCCTCGGCTGAACGTGTTCCGCTCCAGCAAACACATCTACGCCCAGATCATCGACGATAACGCAGGGGTAACCCTGGTCAGCGCATCCACCATGGAAAAAGGCTTTGAAGGCAATGGCTCCAACAAGGAAGCTGCCCGTAAGGTTGGCGAAATGGTGGGCAAGCGTGCCGTAGAAAAGGGAATCGAAACGGTTGTATTCGACCGCGGCGGTTATCTGTATCACGGACGTGTCCAGGAGCTGGCAGAAGGCGCTCGTGAGAGCGGACTTAAGTTTTAAGAGGAGGGTTAATTACCATGGCAAAAATCGATGCTTCCAATATGGAGCTGCAAGAAAAGGTCGTTGCAATTAACCGTGTCTCCAAAACGGTAAAAGGCGGCCGGATCATGAAGTTCTCCGCCCTGGTTGTAGTAGGCGACGGCAAAGGTCTGGTCGGCTACGGCATGGGCAAGAGCTACGAAGTGCCGGATGCCATTCGCAAGGGAATCGAAGATGCCAAGAAGAATCTGATCCAGATTTCCGTGAAGGGAACTTCTATTCCCCACGAAATCATTGGACAGTTTGGCGCAGGCCGGGTTCTGATGAAGCCTGCTCCGGAAGGTACCGGTACCATTGCCGGCGGTCCGGTGCGTGCTGTGATGGAAGTGGCCGGTATCAAAGATATCCGTACCAAGGCTCTGCGTTCCAACAACCCCTTCAATGTGGTTCGCGCTACCATTGATGGGCTGAGCCGTCTGCGCACTGCAGAAGAAGTTGCCGCCACCCGCGGCAAGACCGTTGCGGAAATCTACGGTTAAGGAGGTAAGATCTGATGGCTGATGTAACGATCAAATTGGTGAAGGGTCTTGCCGGAAAGAAAAAAGACCAAATCGCTGTTTGCGAATCTCTGGGATTGCGCAAGACTGGCGATATTACCGTACAGCCGGATAACGCCGCCACTCGCGGTAAGATCTTTAAGGTCAAACATCTGGTTGAGGTTTCTCAATAATGCGAACAGGAGGTGCAATCCAACATGAAGCTGCACGAATTGACCCCTGCTGAGGGTTCTACCAAAGTCGCAAAGCGGATCGGCCGTGGCCACGGTTCCGGTAACGGCAAAACTGCCGGTAAGGGACACAAGGGTCAGAAGGCTCGTTCCGGCGGCAGCATTCGCCCCGGTTTTGAAGGCGGCCAGATGCCGCTGCAAAGACGGGTGCCGAAGCGTGGATTTAACAATATCTTCGCCGCCAAGGCAGCCATCGTCAACCTGGGAGACATCGACGCTCGGTTTGAAGCCGGCGCTGTGGTCGATGCTCAGGCGCTGATGGACTGTGGTTTGGTCAAAGACTGCAAAAACGGCGTGAAGGTGCTGGGCAATGGTGAGATGACCAAGAGCTTGACCATTCAGGCAAAATCTTTCTCTAAGACTGCTCAGAATAAAATTGAAGGAGCGGGTGGAAAGGCCGAGGTGATCTAAGGTGTTTGATGTCTTTAGAAATGCCTTCAAATCCCCTGAGCTCCGCAAAAAGATCCTGTTCACCCTGTTTATCATCATTATTTTCCGGATCGGCTCCGCCATTCCCGCCCCCTTTGTGGACGCCAGTGTATTGGTAGACTTGTTCAGCAACGGCAGCGCCTTTGATTATCTGAATATGCTCTCCGGCGGAAGCTTTTCCAACGCCACACTGTTTGCACTGTCCATCACCCCCTACATCAACAGCTCCATTATTATTCAGCTGTTGACGGTGGCAATTCCTCCTCTGGAGCGGATGGCCAAAGAGGGCGGCGAAGGACGGCGGAAGCTGGGTAAGATCACCCGGTATACTACGGTAGGTCTGGCCTTGCTCCAAGCAGTCGGCTACTACTTCTTGATCCGCAACTACGGCGGCATCGCCTATACCAGCGGCATGGAAGGTTTCTTCGCTGCTCTGGTAATTGTGCTGGTGCTCACTGCTGGTGCTGCTTTGATCATGTGGCTTGGTGAACAGATCAACGATAAGGGACTGGGAAATGGTATCTCCATTATCCTCTTTGCCGGTATCGTCTGCCGGGCTCCCGACGCCGTTATGGTGTTGTGGCAGAATTTCCAGCAGGGCGGCATCAACTACTTCTTGGTACCGTTGTTAGTGGTGATTTTCTTGGCTATCATCGTAGCCATTATCATTATGACCAACGCCGAGCGCCGGATCCCGGTGCAGTACGCTAAGCGGGTAGTTGGTCGAAAGATGTACGGCGGCCAGTCCAGCTATATTCCTATTAAGGTCAGCATGAGCGGCGTTATGCCGATCATCTTCGCATCTGCGTTCCTGAGCCTGCCCAGCACCATCCTGCTGTTCTGGACTCCGGAAGCCGGTTCCTTCTGGGAAGGCTTCTTCAATGCCTTCTCTTCTAACGGCGTGATTTACGCAGTGCTGTATTTCCTGCTGATCATTGGCTTCAATTACTTCTATGTAGCAATTCAGTACAACCCGGTTGAGATTGCCAACAACATTAAGAGCAACAATGGCGCTGTACCCGGCATTCGTCCCGGCAAACCCACTGTACAGTTTATCTCCAAGGTGATCCACAAGATTACTCTGGTAGGTGCTCTGTTCCTGGGCGTGATCGCAGTGTTCCCCATTGTTTTGGCTAATGTAACCGGCATCAACATTTCTCTGGGTGGTACTTCCATCATCATCGTGGTGGGCGTGGCTTTGGATACCATGCGTCAGTTGGAAAGCCAGTTGACCATGCGTCACCACAAAGGCTTCTTGGAATGATCGTGTGAACTGAAAAAATGTGGAGGTAAAAACAATGAAACTGATTTTATTGGGCGCTCCCGGCGCAGGCAAAGGTACACAGGCAGAAGTCATCATGGACCACCTGAACATCCCCGCAATTTCCACAGGTAACATCATTCGTGAAGCTCTCAAGAACGGCACCGAAGTGGGCCTGAAAGCCAAGTCCTACATGGACGCCGGCAAACTGGTTCCGGACGAAGTCGTCATTGAGATCATCAAGGAACGTCTGGCTAAGGATGACTGCAAGAACGGTTTCATCCTGGATGGGTTCCCCCGCACCGTGCCTCAGGCAGAAGCGCTGGACGCTATGGGTATCGCCATTGATAAAGTGGTGGACATCGAAGTAGCGGACGAAAAGATCGCGCAGCGTCTGGGCGGCCGTCGGGTGTGTGCCAACTGCGGCGCCAGCTATCACACCGAATACAAGCCTTCTAAGGTTGAAGGCGTCTGCGACAAGTGCGGCGGACCTACCGTACAGCGCAAGGACGACGAACCTGCCACTGTGCTGGACCGGCTGAAGGTATACCACGAACAAACCGAGCCCCTGAAGGATTACTATGCCAAGAAGGGTATCCTGGCTGTGGTGTACGGTGCTGAAGAAGTCAGCGAAACTTCTGCTCGCACTCTGAAGGCTCTGGAGGGCTGAGCCTGCGATGATCCAATTAAAAACCCCTCATGAAATTGAACAAATGAGGGAGGCCTGCCGCATTTCTGCTGGGGCGCTGGCAGAAGCGGGGAAGTATATGCAGCCCGGTGTCACCACCAAAGAGATTGACCATGCGGTACACAAGTACATTGTGTCCATGGGCGCGAAACCCAACTTTTTGGGGTATGCAGGGTATCCCGGCAGTGCCTGTATCAGTATCAACAACCAGGTGATCCACGGCATTCCTTCCAGCAGGGTTGTCCTGAAGGAAGGAGACATTGTCAGCGTCGACACCGGCGCTTACTACAATGGCTTCAACGGCGATAATGCCTACACCTTTGCGGTGGGCAAAATCAGCCCGGAAGCGGAACAGCTGTTAAAGGTCACCCAGGAGTGTTTATACAAAGCAATCGACGCAGCCAGAGTGGGCAATCGGATCGGCGATATCGGCTATGCTTGCCAAAGCCACGCAGAAAAGTTTGGTTATGGCGTAGTGCGGACCTATGTGGGTCATGGCGTGGGGCGGAAGCTCCACGAAGATCCGGAAGTGCCCAATTACGGCAAACCCGGCAGAGGGGTCAGATTAGCGGCTGGAATGACCCTGGCCATCGAACCCATGATTAACCTAGTGGGAGAAGATGTAGTCACGCTGGAGGATGGCTGGACCGTGGAGACTGTGTCCGGCAGTATCTCAGCCCATTTTGAACACAGCATTGTGGTCACCGAGTCGGATCCGATTATTTTGACCCGGATCTAAGGAGGAACTATGGAGCTGGGAACCATTGTGTATTCCAAATCAGGACATGATGCCCACCGGTTTTATGTGGTGGTGAGCCAGTCCGACGGATGGGTTTATATTGCCGACGGCAAACGGCGGAAGCTGGAAAAGCCCAAGCGAAAAAATCCCCACCATTTGGCAAAAACCGCCAAACAGGTGGAGCTGTCCTGTGTGGATACCGATCAAAAACTAAGGCGGTTGTTGTGGGACTACAACAATACCGCGCCTGAAAACCGGAAAGGGAGGTAAATACCATGGCGAAAGATGGAGTGATCGAACTGGAGGGCAAAGTGGTGGAAACCCTGCCCAACGCTACCTTTAAGGTGGAGTTGCCCAACGGACATACCATTTTAGCGCATATTTCCGGCAAGCTGCGGATGAACTTCATCCGGATCCTGCCCGGGGATAAGGTGACGGTAGAGATGTCCCCCTACGATTTGACCAAGGGGCGCATTACCTGGCGCTCGAAGTAAACCGCTTTTACACAGTTGAAACCATAATAAGGGGGTAATTTCAGATGAAAGTAAGACCTTCTGTAAAGCCCATGTGCGAAAAGTGCAAGATCATTAAGCGCAAAGGACGCGTGATGGTGATCTGCCAGAACCCGAAGCATAAACAGCGTCAGGGCTAAGCGCAGATGAGCGCAACGTTTTATAGTATTTTGGAGGTGCAACAATATGGCTCGTATTGCTGGCGTCGACCTGCCCAGAGAAAAGAGAATCGAGATCGGTTTGACTTATATCTACGGCATTGGCCGCAAGAGCGCAGATGACATTCTGGCGGCTACCGGCGTAAATCCGGACACTCGGGTGAAGGACATCACCGAGGACGATCTGGCTAAGCTGCGCGACTACATTGATAAACATTACGAGGTTGAGGGCGATCTGCGCAGAAGCACCGCCCTGAACATCAAGCGTCTGACGGAAATCGGATGCTACCGTGGCCTTCGCCACCGCAAAGGTCTGCCGGTCCGGGGACAGCGTACCAAGACCAACGCCCGTACCCGTAAGGGCCCCAAGAAGACCATTGCCAACAAGAAGAAGTAAGGAGGTATTCTAAGCTATGGCAACAAAAGCAGCTTCTAATAAGAAGCAGATTCGCCGCCGCAAGGTGAGCAAGAACATTGAACGTGGTGCTGTCCATATCCAGTCTACCTTCAACAACACCATTGTCACCATTACCGACACCCAGGGCAACGCCCTGAGCTGGGCCAGTGCCGGCGAAATGGGATTCCGTGGTTCCAAGAAGTCCACTCCCTTTGCCGCTCAAACCGCTGCGGAAAAGGCAACCCGCGCCGCCATGGAACACGGCCTGAAAACCGTGGAAGTGTACGTCAAGGGCCCCGGCTCCGGACGGGAAGCCGCCATCCGTGCACTGCAGGCCTGCGGACTGGAAGTCACCCTGATCAAGGACGTGACCCCCATTCCTCACAACGGCTGCCGCCCGCCCAAGAGAAGACGTGTCTAAGTTAGGAGGCTAATGAAGTGGCTAGAGATAGACAACCCATTTTGAAGAAGTGCAAAGCGCTGGGTATCGACCCCGCTGTGATGGGCGTCAACAAAAACACCAAGCGCAATCCCAAGCCCAACCGCCGGAAGGTCAGCGAATACGGCATTCAGCTCAACGAAAAGCAGAAGCTGCGCTTTATCTACGGTATCTTGGAAAAGCAGTTTGCCCATTACTTTGAATTGGCAGAGAAGAGCAATGGACAGACCGGTGAAGTGTTGCTGCAGCTGTGCGAATGCCGGCTGGACAACGTTGTGTTCCGTCTGGGCTTGGCATCTACCCGCCGGGAAGCCCGTCAGATGGTGGTGCACAATCATTTCACCTTAAACGGCAAAAAGGTCAACGTTCCTTCCCTCCAGGTGAAGGTTGGCGACGTGATCGGCGTCACCGAAAAGACCCGGGGCAGCGATAAAATGAAAGCGATTCGTGAAACCCGGGGCGCAGTTCCGGTTCCCAAATGGCTGGATATGGACAAAGACAAGCTGGAAGGCAAAGTAGTTGCCCTGCCCACCAAGGAAGATCTGGACTTTGAGGTTGATGAGCTGCTCATCGTGGAATACTACTCCAAATAATCAGCCGGCGTTTCCCGGGATCTTAAGTTCCGGGTACCGGTTTCGGCAGATGGGAGTAGCAGCCTAACCATGAGGAATGTACAACCGCAAAGAAACTTTTTCCGTGTTTTAGGAGGGTTTAGATGTTAGGAATTGTGAAACCGAAACTCGAGATCGAAAAGCCGAGCAGCGACGGCAGCTACGCAAAATTCGTTGTGGAGCCCCTGGAACGGGGTATGGGCATTACACTGGGCAACAGCCTGCGGCGTGTCCTGCTGTCCTCCCTTCAGGGCGTTGCCGTGACCTCGATTAAGATTGACGGCGTTCAGCACGAATTTTCCACCATCCCCGGTGTCAAGGAGGATGTAACGGAAATCGTTCTCAACATCAAAAGTCTGACTGCCAAAATCTCCGGCGAATCCCCCAAGACCCTCTATATTGAAGAGGAAGGCCCCAAGCAGGTAACCGCCAGCGACATCAAAACCGATTCCGAGGTGGAGATTCTCAACGGCGACCTGCATATTGCCACCCTGGAGGAAGGCGCCAAGCTCTACATGGAAGTGACTATCGATAAGGGCAGAGGCTATGTTCCGGCGGAGCGCAACAAGCAAAACCAGAACATCATCGGTATTATCCCGGTGGACAGCATCTACACCCCGGTTTTGAAGGTCAACTACACAGTGGAAAACACCCGTGTGGAGCAGATCACCGACTACGACCGGCTGAACCTGGAAGTCTGGACAGATGGCACCATTTCCGCAAAGGAAGCGGTCTCCCTGGCGGCCAAGGTTCTGAATGAGCACCTTAGTCTTTTCGTCAACCTCTCAGAAGAGGCGGCAAGCGCCGAAATCATGGTAGAGAAAGACGATAAAGACAGTGAAAAAATGCTGGAGATGACTATTGAGGATCTTGACCTGTCTGTCCGGAGCTTCAACTGCTTGAAGCGGGCAGGCATCAATACCGTGGGTGATTTGAAGAACAAGTCATTGGAAGACATGATGAAAGTACGGAACCTGGGCAAGAAGAGCCTGGAGGAAGTCAAGAAGAAACTGAGTTCCCTGGGCTTGAGTCTGAATTTTGAGGACGAGCAGTAAGGTCTCACCCACACCATTTTATCAGTAAGGAGTGACTTGCAATGAGAAAACTGGGCAGAGCGACCGACGTCCGCCGGGCGATGCTCCGCGGCCTGGTGACCTATCTGCTGGAAAACGGCAGAATTGAAACCACCGTCAGCCGTGCCAAGGAGGTTCAGGCGATTGCCGAGAAGATGATTACCCTGGGCAAAACCAACGATCTCCATTCCAAGCGTCAGGCGCTGGCCTACATCACCAAAGAGGGCGTTGTCAAGAAGCTGTTTGACGAAATCAGCCCCAAGTATGCCGACGTAAAGGGCGGCTACACCAGAATCGTGAAGATCGGTCCCCGTCGGGGCGACGCCGCTGAAATGGCGATTTTGGAATTGGTGTAATAGTGCTTTTTCAGGAAAAGATTGTCCTTCGGGGTGATCTTTTCCTTGCTTGTCCCCGTAGCTCAGTTGGATAGAGCGACCGCCTCCTAAGCGGTAGGCCGGAGGTTCAACTCCTCTCGAGGACGCCAGAAAGGTCTCGACACGTTTATCGTGCCGGGACTTTTTTGTTTTATTAGAATTCAGTTTTCGATCAAATGTTTTAACTGTATAGCTGGTTAGGAGTAATTAAATGGAATTAAAATATGACAATCAACTTAAACAGCATCCTTTCTATCAAATTCATCCGGAATATTTGCCTTTTATAGGAGACAATTTTGATGCTCATCGGATTCTTCATATTGGAGAAAGCCATTATATCGATCAAAAGAAAGGAGCGGAAACAATTCTATTCCCTGCAACTTATTTTTTGAATTGGTGGGAAAATGAATGTCCGGAATTAAAACTAAAATGTGGCAGTTGGTATACTACGCGGGAAGTGATTCAGAGATTCATGGGTGGCGTTCACAGCAGGGGGTATGGGATTTTTTCTGAGGTTTTGAAGATGTATTGCAAGCTATATTTAGAACAAGAAGATGTCAAAACCTGCAAAGAAAGTCGAAATAATTATAGCAATTTTGCTTTTATGAATTTCTTTCAGATGCCGTCGCCTTATGAGGGAATTAAATTCTGGAATGCGTTAAACGACTTAGCCAAAAGAGAGGGCGACCAATTTCTTGCAAATAGAATTTACAATGAAACCGTGTTCAGATCAACTGAAATTTTAGACTATGTTATCTCAGTACTACAGCCGAAGATAGTAATTTTTACTTCGGTTTGCGCTAGGGATGCTTATAAAAAACAAGGAAAATTTAAAACAGCTGAATATGTAATTGATACGGTGCATCCCAGTTGTTCGTGGTGGAATCGGCCTTTGAAACGCCGTTATCAGGGACGCACCGGAAAGCAACAGTTGGAATGGGCGTGGAAAACTTGTATAGAGCATACCGGAAAATCGGGCCGCTGATTTTCATGTTGATTGTTATCCCTTCATGACTTATGATATTAGGGATATCGAACATGGATTTTTTCTCCAAAGCACGTTTTGCTTTCCCTATGCAAACCAACAGGAATATGGTATACTGTTCTCAATCCGGTCGAAGGAGGGTGGATATGGGGAAGTATAAAAATAAAAAACGGCACAACACTATGGCTCTTATGGTAGTGGGTGTTGTCCTGCTGCTGGTCATTGCCGGGGCCGCTGTGTGGCTGTTGCAGCAAAACCATGGAGAGGAGGCTTCCACCAGTCTTCCCGCTTCACAAGAGCGGCAGCTTTCCGGTACCGTTTTCGACGGTACCATGAACACCATCGCGGTGGAGGATGGAAATGGACAGGTCTATTATTTCCACACGCAAGATGTTCCGCTCACTACCGGCAGTACTGGGATCGGTATTGGAAACCCGGTGACGGTATATTATCGAGGGACGTTGAATGCCGGCCAGGGGATGCAGCCGGTGGAAATTCTCAGGATTGAGGTCCAGGACGCATCACAAATTTCCCCGACACCGGAACCTGCTGTGCCGACCTTAGAGGAGCAGGCTCAGGAAATTTTGGATGGGATGACCTTGGAGGAAAAGGTCGGACAGATGTTTCTGGTGCGTTGCCCGGACAGCAATGCTGTTGCGCAAGTGTCCCAATATCATCTGGGCGGATACATTCTTTTTGGCCGGGATTTTGAAAACAGCACCCCGGAACAAATTACCCAGACCATCGCTTCCTATCAGGCCAATGCTCAGATTCCTCTGTTCATCGGAGTGGATGAAGAAGGGGGCACGGTGAATCGAGTCAGCCGGTATTCCCAGTACCGCAGCCGGCCATTTGCATCGCCGCAACAGTTGTTCGCCCAAGGGGGTCTTTCTGCCATTCAGCAGGATACGGCGGAGAAATGTCAATTCTTGTCTCAATACGGTATCAACATGAATTTTGCCCCGGTGTGTGACGTCACTACCGATTCCAACGCTTTTATGTATTCCCGGGCGTTTGGGCAGGACTGGGAGCATACCGCTGCCTATGTGTCCACTGTGGTGCGGGCGATGGAGGAGCAGGGGATGTGCAGCGTGCTCAAGCACTTTCCCGGTTATGGCAGCAATGGGGATACCCATACCTCCATGGTTACTGACAACCGCTCATTGGAGAGTTTTGAGCGATCAGATTTTCTGCCTTTCCGATCCGGCATTCAGGCCGGTGGAGATGTGGTACTGGTGAGTCACAATATTGTCATCGCCATGGATCCGGATCGCCCTGCTTCTCTGTCCCCTAAAGTTCATCGAATCCTCCGAGAAGAATTGGGATTTGATGGGGTAGTGATTACCGACGATCTTTATATGGAAGGCGTGCGGCAGTACGCTGCGGATGATCAGGTGGCGGTTCAAGCAGTGCTGGCAGGAAATGACTTGCTTTGCTGTACTGATTTTGAAGTGCAGTATCCAGCGGTGCTGGAAGCAGCCCAATCCGGCGTGATTTCTCAGGAGCAGATTGACCGGTCGGTGCTGCGGATTTTGTTGTTAAAGTTGGAGAAGGGGATCCTAGCCCCGGAATCATAAATTTTTACAAACAATAAGGAGAGAGATCAATGCAATATCAAATTCTTGGAGAACCCATGCCAGTGGTGGTCTGTACCCTTCAGGGCGGGGAAGCGATGCAGACAGAAAAAGGTTCCATGGTATGGATGAGTGAAAACATGAGCATGGAAACCAATGCCGGAGGCAGCGTGGGCAAAGCCTTCAGCCGAATGTTTACCGGAGAATCCATGTTCCGGAACGTTTACACTGCCCTCGGCCAGCAGGGGATGATTGCTTTTGGTTCCAGTTTTCCAGGTTCTATTCGGGCGCTGGATGTGACACCGGATGCCCCCATTATCGCTCAGAAATCCGCGTTCCTCTGCGCGGAAATGGGGGTGGAGACCTCCATCCAGTTTCAAAAGAAGATCGGCGCTGGATTTTTTGGCGGGGAAGGCTTTATTATGCAGCGGATCTCCGGGTTCGGCAAGGTGTTTTTGGAAATCGACGGCAGCGCCCAAGAGTACTATCTTCAGCCGGGCCAAAGCTTGATCATCGATACCAGCCATCTGGTGATGATGGATTCTACCTGCACTCTTTCTATCGAGTCGGTGAAGGGACTGAAAAATAAGGTGTTCGGCGGGGAAGGCTTCTTCAACACCAAGGTCACCGGTCCCGGCCGGGTGATGGTGCAGACTATGTCGGTGGCGGGATTGGCTGCAGTCCTGAGCCCCATGATTTCCAAAAGCGGGAACAACTAATCCGGATCCTTTCCTTCTTTTTGCTAAGGGCAAAAGATTCTTTGGCAGGTTGGATGGAATTCTTCTCTTTTGTAGAAAAAGGTTTGGCGGCTCTGCCTATTATATAGCCAAGAATTTTTTGTTATACTGTAACTACGACGTGCAGTTGGAACAACGATCGCAAAGACGCTGTTCCAGCTGTTTTTTTATTTCAGAGGAGGAGTTTAGAATGCCAAAAACAAAAGGACAGGAATTGATTTTTACCATCATGATGGTTTTGGTCATGGTATATGGCATGATTGTGTACAACATCTGCCTGGAAACAGGTGGACTGCAAAACCAACATTTTCTCACGGCGTTCCATGAGCTGTGGTTTATGGGCCCCATTGCCTTTGTGCTGGACTTTTTCCTGTACGGTCATCTTTCCAAATGGATTGCGTTCCGCATCATTGATCCCAAATCCAGCCAGTCGATTCTGATTGTTTTGACTATCTCTGCGGTAACGGTGTGCTTAATGTGTCCCACCATGAGCTTGGCGGCTACCTTGCTGATCAAGCAGCCGGACTGGAGCAACCTGGTGGTGACCTGGATGGAAACTACGGTGCTGAATTTCCCTATGGCTTTGTGTTGGCAACTGTTCTTGGCTGGACCTCTGGTACGCAAGATTTTCCGGCTGATCTTTGAACGAAACTAACCCAATTACCTCAATGTAATCTCGGGGAAGACTAATGAAACACAATATATTAGAATGAAAATTTAATTTTGAAATTTATCATTGAAAATACAAAGCGACATTTATGTTTTGCTTCTCTGATCCACAGTGCTATATGTAGGTTTGTCAATGATGTGTTACACATTAGGGAAACTAGATAGGACTTGTTCAGGAGACTGCCAGTTGAGAGGACGCATAGGGAAATTGTTATAGGC
>DXWR01000255.1 GCA_019416775.1 Oscillospiraceae bacterium
CTTTAAGGGACTAACCGTTGTCGGTTTCGTCCTTCTGTTTTTATTATACTCAAATTCTTTCCCTTTGTCAAGACATCCTGCAATCGATCACCACCGCCCTTTTCCAAATTCCGGCGGTGGTGGATTTTTTCGTCTGAAAGAAAAAAGCTTGCTTCAAATATTAGACAAATGCACAACATTGCAGACAGAAATTGCCTCTCTTTTTTGGTATCATATGGATAGAAGAATATGTCAGAAAAGAAGGTAAGGACGTGAAAGAGGTGGAATTTAAAAATCGGGATCGATTTATAGAGCTGGGCCTTACCATCAGTTCCTTGCGAAAAATGAAAGGAATGTCCCAGGAAGAGTTGGCGGACAAAGCTCACATGAGCCGCTCTCACCTCAGCGCCATCGAAGCGCCTAATGTTATTCGTTCCTTCTCTTTGGAAATGCTGTTTAACATTGCAGACGCCTTGGAGGTAAAGGCCGGCGATCTGCTCAACCATACTATTATTTAGAGGTGTTCACTACAATGAAAAAAATCTGCGATTTTTATTGCTGGGAAACCCAAGCCCCTCCAGCCTTAGAACAGCAGTTAAAGGTCAAAATGGAATACCTGATCCGGCGCAAAAAGGTTCGCTGCTTTCGGGTGGATTATCTGCCGGGAGACTTTTTCCTCTATGTCCTCCGGGCCCTGCGGGAGTTAAAGCAAAAGTATTCCTTTCTCTCCCTGATTCTCGCTGTAAGTCCTGCGGATTTGGAAGCTTTTACCGCCACCGGTTTGCTGCCGGATTTTCTCCCCTACCTTCATGCAGGGGATCAATACCATTGCCCTTACCCCTACTGGGCGGACTGGGAGCCCAATTACCTGATCGTCTACGATCCCCAGGAGAACCAACAGCTTCAGGAGCTGCTGATCCCTCCCTCCTTTCCCGGCACCACCCAGATCCATCTAATCTAGCCAATCAAATAATGCTGCAAAAAAGCGTCCCTCCATTACGGAAAGGACGCTTTGCTTATTTCTGATTCACTTCCTGCTGTTCTTCCAGGGCTTCCTGGAGCTGCTGCTGTTCTTCTACCTGCTCCATGTGCTTTTTGGCCTGCTTGGAGTCGGGATCCAGATACATCATCAGCATCCCCACGATCATGGGAAGATAGAAGGTGAAGAACCGCCACAACAGCAGGGCGATGCCCACGCTGGCGGTGTCCCCAGGGAAGAAGATGAAGAACAGCCCGTAGAAGCTGATCTCCGCGCCGCCGCTGCCGCCGGGCAGGGGAATGAAGGAGGAGAACATCAGCACAAAGGCCGCCGCACTGATGATGGTAAACCAATCCACCCCCTGGCTGTTTTGCAGGGACAGGCAGACGAAAAAGGCTACCGAAAAGTAGGCGGTCAGCTGGATGGCGCTGTCAATGGCAGGACGGATCAGGATCCGCATATTGTGGCGGATGGCGTGGAAGTCGGTGTAGAAGCTGTCCAGCTCCTTGGTGATGCGGCGGTGGAGTTTACCGGGACGGCGGCAGAGGTGCATTTTGTGGAGCAGACCCGGCAGCGCCAGCAGCAGCTTGGTGGTGGGTTTGGGGAAAAAACCGATGGCAATCAAAAAGGCCATGACACAGGTGTTGATCACAAACCCGATGATAATCATGGTGACGAAGCCGGACACCTGCTCTAAGAAAAAGGTGAACTTAAACACCAGCACCACCACTGAGTACACCGTCAGCACAAACTGGTAGACGATAAACCGGGCCAGCAGGGCGCTGGAAGCAGTACCTACCGATTGACCGTACTTGCTGAGCATATAGGCCTGCATGGGCTGGCCGCCGCTGGCAAAGGGGGTGATACAGTTAAATAGCTGTCCCACCATGCTTACCCGCAGGCATTCCCCGGGTTTCAGCCGCCGCCCATTGGAGCGGGATACCTTGCGCAGCCCGTCGATCACCAAAAACAAGGCCCGGGTTTCCAGCAGCCAATAAGCCAGCATACAGCCTAAGCCGCAAAGCAGCCACAGGGGGTTGGCGGTGCAGAGGGCGTTCCAGAGGTTTTCCGGGCTGTCGGTGAGGAACAGCGTCACCAGCATGATCACCAAGCAGATCCCGATGATAATATAGTTGACCTTTTTGTTTTTCATGGTATTGACCCTTTCTTTGGCGGCAGGTTCCAAACGAAAGCCGCCTATCGCTTACCATACTAAATTTTTCAATGAAGCGGATGAATAATTCCTGAATTTTCCATTCGAAGGCCTGTTGGACAGCAAAGATCTCCCTTGGGAATGTTATCCCAGGAGAACACCGGAATCAATTCCCGGGCAGAGGCAGGTTCCGGCCGGTCCAGCAGTCCGGCGGCGTAGGCCAGTTTTCCCAGGATGGGTTCCGGGCGGCCGAACCGCTTTCGCAATTCTCCCAGGTCCAGGGACAGGTCCCGTTTGGACAGCCGGTTTCCGGCTTCGTCCAATAAGAGGGGGATGTGGCCGTATTCCGGCGCCGGGAAACCCAGCTCCCGGAGCAGCCAGATCTGCCGGGGAGTGGAGGAGAGCAGATCCCGTCCCCGGACCACCTGGGTGACCCCCATCAGCCCATCATCCACTGTCACCGCCAGCTGATAGGCAAACACCTCGTCACTGCGCCGGAGGATAAAGTCCCCGCATTGGGCGGCTAGGTTTTGCTCCACCAAGCCGTAGTGGAGATCGGTGAACGCCACGGTCTCATCCGGCACCTTCACCCGAAGGGCAGGGGGGCGGGTTTTCCGCTTTTGGGCGATCTGTTCCGGGGTAAGATGGCGGCAGGTTCCGGGGTACAGCACCTGGCCGTCCTCCAAATGAGGGGCGCTGGCGGCGTGAAGTTGAGCCCGGCTGCAAAAGCAGGGGTAGAGCAGCCCTTTTTGATTCAGTTTGTCCAGATACTGCTGGTAGATTTCACTGCGGCGGCTTTGAAGATAGGGGGCGTGAGGGCCGCTTCCTGCCAGCCCCCCTTCATCCCAGTCCAAACCGAACCAGTGCAGATCCTCTTCAATCAGCTCTGCATAGCGGCGGGTACAGCGCATCTCGTCCAAATCCTCCTGGCGGAGGATCATCTTTCCGTTTTGACTGCGGACGCTTAGCCAGGCAATCAACCCGCAAAGGAGGTTGCCTAGGTGCATCCTGCCGCTGGGGGAGGGGGCAAACCGTCCGCAAACTTCCGTTGCCTTCAATCGAACCGCTCCTCTCCCAGTCTACCAGTATCATAGCTATTATAACAGATTTTTCCCGAAAGGAAAGAATTATTTTCAAAAACGAAGGCTTTTTCAAAAGCGGGCCAAAGAATAGAAAATCCATCTGATCAAATGTATGCTTCTTGCCGGGAAGAAAACTGTGTGGAAAAGCATGAATGAAGTTCTGGACAAAGTGACGGATAGCGAGCGGCGTTTTGAATTTAGTGCAAAAATCAACTATCTGGGCAAAAGAAATCCCGGAAAAAAGAAAATTTCGCCGTATTTTCCAAAAAGGTCTTGACAAGCCTTGGATTGTACGGTATAATAGCCTACGTTGCTTGAGATAATTTGATGGCAATGGAGAATTGAAAAGAATACGTGGGGGCGTAGCTCACCTGGGAGAGCGTTTGAATGGCATTCAAAAGGTAGTCGGTTCGATCCCGATCGTCTCCACCACGATGCAGATCCGGACTTAGTCATTTATGGCGGGCCCGGATTTGTTTTTATCTCTGTTATTCTCCTTGGCTAGAAAGGAAAGGTCTATGAAAAAAATCGCTGCACTGCTCTGCACCTTGGCGTTGAGCTTAGGCTTGTTTTCCGGCTGTTCCATCTTTGACCCCGGCACCACCAGCGACGAGATGGTGTCCATCGCCATTCAGGCCGAGCCTGCTTCCATCGCCAGTCTGAAACCGGAGTTGGACGAATTGGCACACCAGTACGACCCCGACAGCTACATGGTGGGGGCGGTGGTGACCTACCAAGGCAACGAGGCGGTGGACAGCCGCACCGGCACCATCAACTTTACCTATTTTTCCCAAGGAGAGGAAACCCAGACTGCTACGGTGCTGAGCTATGACATGGCTTCCCGCCAGGTCACTGAGATCTCCTACAAGGATCGAAGCCATGTAGACGTCAGTCAGGACGCCATCAACGAGCAGTGCATCCAGGTGAGCTTCGAGAGCCTGTTTGCCATGCTGGAGAATGATTCCTCCTTTGGCAGCAAGCTGGATGGGGCCAATATCACCCTCACCATTACCTTTGATCACGAAGCCATTACCCCCAGTTTAATTTAAAAGCCTTTACATTTGGAAAACAGATGATTATAATGAAGGAAAAGCGGTTCGGAACTTCTCGGTGAAACAGCGCCCAGGGGGCCGGACCGCCCTTTTACAGGAAATGATAGAGGATACGGCAATCAAAAAGGAGAGCGATCTGCTATGAAACAAACTGCGGTAACCTTTCTGGATCACAAACAAAAGGGAGAAAAAATCTCCATGCTCACTGCCTACGACTACTCCACCGCCAAGCTTATCGACCAATCCGGGATCGATGGCATTTTGGTGGGAGACAGTCTGGGCAATGTGATGCTGGGGTATGAAGACACCTTATCGGTGACGGTGGAAGACATGATTCACCACGGAGCCGCCGTGGCTCGGGGGGTGAAAAACGCCTTGGTGGTGATCGATATGCCCTTTTTGTCCTACCAAACTTCGGTGTACGATGCAGTGAAAAACGCCGGCCGGCTGGTGAAGGAAGGCCATGCCGGGGCGGTGAAACTGGAAGGCGGAGAAGAATTCGCACCTCAGATTCGAGCCATTACCGCCGCATCCATCCCGGTGATGGGGCATCTGGGTTTGACCCCTCAGTCCATCCACACTTTAGGCGGCTACCGAGTACAGGGCAAAACCGAAGCCGCTGCCCAGAAGCTGTTGGAAGACGCTTTGGCCGTGGAGGAAGCAGGCGCCTTTGCTCTGACCTTGGAATGCGTTCCCGCCAAGCTGGCGGAATTGATTACCAGCAAACTGTCCATCCCTACCATTGGCATCGGCGCCGGGGCAGGCTGCGATGGGCAGATTTTGGTGTACCAGGATATGCTGGGTACCTTCACCGACTACACTCCTAAATTCGTGAAACGGTTTGCCGAAGTAGGAGAGGTCATGAGAAACGCTTTTGCCGAGTACAACCGCCAGGTGAAGGAAGGCAGCTATCCAGATGAGGCCCACAGCTTCGGTATGGACGAAGAAGTGCTGAAAAAGCTGTACTAATT
>DXWR01000256.1 GCA_019416775.1 Oscillospiraceae bacterium
TTTTCAGCAGCACATCCACCGCAGCATCCACCTTCACTGCAAATCCCACGGCGCCCATGTCCTCCCCGAAGTTCCGGTGGAGGCCGTCGTACCGGCCGCCGGAAAGCACTTCCACGCCGGATCCTTCGATGTAGCCTTTAAACACCACGCCGGTGTAGTAATCGGCGGAATTGACAATGCCCAAATCCACCGACACCCGGTTTTCTAATCCTAAGGCGCAGAGCCGGCGGTAAAGTTGTTCCAACTCGTCCAGCGGCTGCACTGCCTGAGGCAGCTGAATCCACTCCCGCGCCCGTGCAAAGACCTCTTCCCCGCCAAACATCCGAGGAAGCTGTTTTAAGGTCTGAACCACCGGGCTGTCCCCAAAACCATCCAACAGGTCATTCAGGGCGGGATAGTTTTTGGAGTCGATGAGTTCCAGCAAGGTGGCCTGAATTTCCTTATCCTGGGTGAGCTCGTTGATTAAAGCGTGAAACACACCGATATGGCCGATCTCCACACTGTACTGCTGCACCGGCAGATTTTCCAGGGCTTTAGCGGCCGTGACCAATACTTCCAGATCCGCTTTTTGATTGGAAACCCCAATGAGCTCAATGCCGGACTGCATCATTTCGTCCCACTGGCCGTGGAGCTTTCTCGCCGCCAAAAACACCGGCTGGCTGTAATAAAGCCTCAGCGGCAGCCGGCTTCCCTTTAACCGGGAGGCGCAGAGCCGGGCAATGGGGGTGGTGTTGTCCGGACGCATCACCATCAGCCGTCCTTTGGCGTCGGTGAGTTTGTACATCTGTTCTACCGGCAGGGGGTTGCCGCCGGCGGTAAACACATCTAAGAATTCCACCGAAGGAGTCACTACCTCGTGGTAACCTCGGCTGGAAAAGGTATCCGCCAGCATTTGCTGCAACCGGCTGCGCAGCGCGGCTTCTTCAAACAGGTAATCCCGGGTTCCTTCCGGGGTGATCAGTTGATACTTCTGCATGGTTCCCTTCCTCTTTTGCTTTATCGTAGTAATACTTTACCACGCTAAATTGCATTTGTCAAGACAAATCTGCCAATCCTCTCGAAAAGCGTCCCTCATTCCCAAACAAAAAGAGCCGCAGGCAGGATCAGCCTACAGCTCTCAGGTTCGGAATCATTCGCTTGCTGCTTTCGCAGCCTCGAGCGGTGACAGGCTCCGAATTATTGTACCATATTCTAGGATTTCTGTCCAGTCCAGGAGGCTTTCCTTCCTCTTCTTGCGGATTTTGCAGCCAGAGCAGCTTGTTTTTGAAAATGCCGGTAAAGCAGCACCCCCAGTAAAATGCTTACCAAGGCAAAAATCTGGCCGTTGGAAAAGACCAGCCACTCCTTGGGCGTGTTTCGCAAAAATTCCAGCAAAAATCGGACGGCCCCGTATCCCATTAAAAATACCGGGTACAACAGTCCCTGCCGGAAATGACTGGTTTCCAAGCGAAAGCAAAGTTCCAGCAGGATGAGATCCAGCACCACCTCCATC
>DXWR01000257.1 GCA_019416775.1 Oscillospiraceae bacterium
AGTATTTCCAACTTCTTTTTGACCTTGACCTAAGTGTCGAAATATGCTAAAATGAAACGAAATGAAAGGATATTGAGGTGACCATCGTGGCTCTGCATCACGACAAAAAACAATCGATTCATTCTAGCAAAAAGCAGCGAAAAAAATGGTCGGTGAAAAAGAAGATTATCGTGATTCTTTGCATTGTACTGGCGGTACTGTTGGTTTTGGCCGGTGCAACCTATCTGTATGTCCGGAGCATTTTGGGTTCAGCGCAACATATGGAATTAAACACCAGTGAGCTTGGTATTACCACGCCTTCCGGTTCTGTGGTGGAAAACGAGCAGGGTGAAGCAGTACCAGTAGCGGACATTACCAATATCGCCTTGTTTGGCGTAGACACGCGGGATGTTTCATCCGATTCTGGACGGTCAGATGCTCTGATGGTGTTGTCTTTGAATCGCACTGACAACCAGATTAAGTTGATCTCTATCGCTCGAGATTCTTATGTAGCCATCGATGGTCACGGCATGGACAAGCTTACTCACGCTTATGCGTACGGTGGGCCGGAATTGGCGGTACGCACGGTGAATCAAAACTTTAACCTGGATATTTCGGAATTCGTTACCGTAAACTTTGCCCAGTTGGCTAACATCATTGACTATGTTGGTGGTGTTTACGTCAATGTAGACGAAGACGAACGGGAAGTAATGAATAACTATATTCCGGAGCTGCAATCCCTGGGTATTTCTGCCGAGCCGGTACAGCAAACTGGCTATCAGCTCCTCACCGGTGGTCAAGCGGTGGCCTATTCTCGAAACCGGTATACTGGTTCGGATATGGACCGCACCGAACGCCAGCGGGAAGTACTGAACTCCTTGTTTAATTCAGTGGCGCAGATGGATATTACCCGTCTCCCCGGCTTAGCCAGCATGGTACTGAGCCAATGCACCACCTCTTTATCGGTGGATGAAATGATCGATATTGGTACTTGGGCAGTGACTTCCGGTCCTTCCTTCGGGCAATGCGCTCTGCCGGATGGTAACTGCAATGCTCGCGGGGAATACATTGGCAGTCGGTGGTATTACGTCTATGATTTGGATGCTGCCACCCAGATCATTCACAATTACATTTATCAGGACATCAATCCCTGATGTTGCACGGAGAGGTTTTGGCCTCTCCGTTTTTCTTGACAGTTTTTCGGAGAAAACGGTATACTGAAGAAAAAAGGAGGCGTTGTTATGCGTGAAACATCCAGGCCTTTGTACCATCTGGGAGCTACTCCGGAGCAGATCAATTCCTACGTCATCCTCCCGGGAGACCCCAAGCGGGTGCCTAAAATAGCAGCTCTGTTGGAAGATCCCTATCCGGTGGCAGACCAGCGGGAATTCTGCACCTGGAATGGCTGTTTAGACGGGACACCTGTTACTGTGACCTCCACCGGTATCGGCGGGCCTTCCGCCTCCATTGCTGTGGAGGAGCTGGTACAGAGCGGCGCTCATACCTTGCTTCGGGTTGGGACCTGCGGCGCCATCCAACCGGAGTTGAAGGTGGGTACCTTGGTGATTCCCACCGGAGCTGTGCGTAAAGAGGGTACCGGCTGCGCCTATTTGCCCTTAGAGTTTCCGGCGGTGCCGGATTATCAGGTGATCCGTTCGCTGGAGCAGGCTTCCCAAACGCTGAGAATTCCACACCGGCTAGGAATTGTGGAAAGCAAGGACTCTTTTTACGGACAACATGACCCGGATCATGTGCCGGTCAGCCGGATGTTGAAGGAAAAGTGGAAGATGTGGGAGCAGGCTGGAGTGCTGGCCTCTGAAATGGAGTGTGCCACCATCTTTCTTACCGCAGCGGTACGGCGGGTGCGGGCCGGGGCAGTGCTGTTGGTCTGCAACAATCATGCCTGGGATCGACCGGAACAGCCGGTGGAGGAGGACTTTGAGGTAGGTCCCATGCTTCAAACAGCTGTAGAAGCACTGAAACAATTGATTGCTAAAGACAAGGCAACGGAGAATGTCTCCATTTAAACAAAAACTGTCCGGTGGAAATAGATCCATGCCGGACAGTAATTTTTTTCTATTATATTACAAATTGAAATATCAAGTTAACCTCAATCGGATTTGGTTTGGTGAGAGTTCCGTGCTTTCTGCCGGTTCTTCCAAAAGTTTTGGAGCTGTTCCACCCCTTGGGGATGTTTTTGGGAAGTGAAGGTGGGGAAGGCGTGGATTAGGCGGCCTTCGCCGAATCCTTTTTCCGCCAAAATCTTTTTGCCGGCGGTAACTCGCTTTTGAAATTTGCTTACATTTTCTTCCCAGTTCTTTTGCAGGCGGTTTAACTTCCGATCTAGGTGAAGAGCGGAGAGGATGGAGCGGATCGTATCAAAGGCAAACCAGCCGGTGAAGACGGCGGCGATGATAATGATGCCCAACTCCGGGATTCGGGAAAACAGATCTATTAGGAAGGGGTTGAGCCAGTAGACCAAAATCACACTCATGGCGCCAAAGGCTAAAAATCCTTCTAAACAAACCCGGCCGTTGATCTGGAAGTGCTTTTTGCTGTAGTCCCACCACCGGGCATGGAACAATCGCTCCATCCAGTAGGAGGTGAAGTATTCCAATGCAGTACAGACTGCACCGCTGGCCAAAAAGAGGGCCACAGGATTCAGGGAAGTGTCTCCAAACAGCAGTAGAATCAGCACGGCGCCTACGCCGTAGATGGGGCAGTAGGGACCCATGAGAAAGCCCCGGTTGACCAATTTCTGCCGGGCTACAAAGTCCAGCACTACTTCGTAGCACCAGCCCAGGATGCTGTAGGCGGCAAAACATAAAATCCAAATGCCGATGGTTGTCCAAGGTTCCATAGTCAAGCTTCTTTCCAATCCAAATTTTCCCGGTGGGATATATTTATCCTACCAGGAAATTGTGAACGCTTTGGGAAATTCCTTAAAATCTTTCTTCTTTTTTCACAATCCGATCATAAATGACAAAGTCCAGGGTGGGGTCACCGGGAAGGGAGTTGAAAATTACCTGCCGCCATTGGGAAAGGTCCACCGACGGAAAAAAGGTATCCCCAGAGTAGGCGCGGTGAATGCGGGTAAGGTAGAGCTTATCTGCATAGGGAAGAGCAGTCTGGTAAAGCTGAGCTCCACCGATGACAAACACCTCTCCGACGCAGCCGGTGAGAGCTGCTTTTAGGGAAGGATACACGGCGCAGCCGGTATCTGCCGGGGTTAGGGTAGAGGACACTACCCGATTGTCCCGGTTGGGCAGAGGCTTACCAATGGAACGGAACGTGTTGGCACCCATGATTACGGTATGTCCTTGGGTGCATTGGCGAAACCAAGCTAAATCGGCGGGAAGATGCCAGGGCATGGTTCCGGCGTTGCCGATGATACCGTTTTCCGCTACGGCAGCGATCAGGGATAAGGTAAACATAATATCATCTCCGAGGTTTAGAGCGGTTGTTTTAAGAAATGGAAGTTGAAAATATCTGTGCTCGGCAGGGCTGCCATATAGGAAACGACTGGGAAGCTGGATTTCAACTGAAATTTTGCGGCTCCCCTTGTTTTTGGGGCAGAAAAATGGCGGCCTTGTTTTGGCCGCCAAAGGGAAAGGTCAATTGGATTGACGTTTGATTTTCATGGAAATATCAAAGCACTTCACCGAATGGGTCAAAGCGCCCAAGCTGATGATGTCCACTCCGGTGGCGGCCACCTGGGCAATGTTTTCTTCGGTGATGTTGCCGCTGGCCTCCAATTTGGCCCGTCCGGCAGTGATTTCCACCGCCTTTTTCATAGTGGGCAGATCCATGTTATCCAGCATGATTACA
>DXWR01000258.1 GCA_019416775.1 Oscillospiraceae bacterium
GAGGGGAAGGGCAGGGGGTCAAAGGACTTGGTGGGCTGCTGGTCGGCCAGGGCTTGATTTTGCTGCCGCCGGATCTGCTGCTGATGCTGCTTGGCCCGGCGGAAAATTTTTTCAAATTCGGGATTGGGAGCCGGTTTGGACTGGCCGGTGGCCGAATCGTAGTCGTAGGGACGGGACTTGGGGCGGCCGGGATCGAAGGATGATTGGTTCATAAGCTGGTCTCTCCGTTCATTTCAGTGCAGGTACAGTATACCACCCTGCGCCCAGTTAGGCAATTCCATTGAGAAAATTTTAGGAATCGGTAAGGTTTTGGAGGACGTTTGGATGCTTTTGGCCGGTGGGCGGGAAAAAGGTGGAAATGGGGCGGAGAGTTGTGGTATAATGATTGGCAAGGCAAATAGTACGGTTCCCACTTTGCCGCCCAAAAAGCAGGGGCGGCATTTCGCCAAAGGGCGAAAGCCAGTGGAAACCCAATGGATTTTTCAAGGTATCATGATTGGCAAGGCAAACTGAAAAGTTTTTGGTCAGAAACAGACCGAAGGTTTGTTTCGCTTTTCTACAAAAAGCGGTTGGACCTAAACTTTACATTAGGAGGTTTTCCAGTGAAAAAAATCATCGCCGAATTCAAAGAATTCATTGCACGGGGCAATGTACTGGACATGGCCGTGGGCTTAATCGTCGGCAGCGCCTTTACGGCAGTGGTCAATGCCCTGGTGTCCTTTTTGCAGAGCTTGATCAGCTGCTTCAACTTCTGGGGAGAGCCGGACACCAGTTTTTTGGACATCCCCTTGTTCAACGGCACCATCCGTCTCAGCGCTTTGGTGGAAGCGGTGGTCAGCTTTTTGATCATCGCCGTGGCGGTGTTCTTCTTGGTGAAGGGGGTCAACTTCCTGCGCTCCCGGACCAAAAAGGAAGAGGAGCAGAAACAACAGGCCCAAAAAGCCCCCGACCCTCAGCTGGAACTGCTCACCGAGATCCGGGACCTGTTAAAGCAGCAGGCCCTTTCCCCGGCGCAGGCAGCGAAAACCATGGCCGAATGGGAGGAAACCCAGGATGCCCATTAAACTCATTGCCTCGGATATGGACGGCAGCCTGCTCACCAGCGACAAACGCCTGCCGCCGGACTTTTTTGATCTGCTGGAACAGCTCCGCGCCCGGGGGATCCGGTTTGCGGCGGCCAGCGGACGGGCTTACTACACCCTGCGGGAAAACTTCGCCCCCTACGCCGACCGGCTGGACTACCTCTGCGAAAACGGGGCCTTTGTCTGCTGCGGCGGCAAGGTGATCTGTACCGACGCCCTGGATCCCGCTTTGGTCCACGAAATCATCGACCGCTGTGAAGCGCTGCCCCAGGCCCAGCTGGTGCTGTGCGGCCAAAACCGGGCCTTTCATAAGCAGCCCCCTCCGGAATATGACCCTCACCTGCAATGCTATTATGTCCAGCACCAGGTGCTGGAGGACCTGCACCAGGTGGACCAACCTATCTTAAAGGTAGCCATCTGCAATTTAAAGGACATCCACGCCACCTACGCCGCCTTGGAGCCGGTGTTCGGCAAGCGGCTGAATGTGGTGGTCAGCGGGGAGTACTGGATGGACATGATGAATCCCCAGGTGAATAAGGGCTGGGCGTTAAAGCAGATGCAGCAGTACCTGGGCATCACCAAGGAAGAGACCATGGCCTTCGGGGACTACTACAACGACATCCAACTGCTGGAGCAGGCGGGGGAGAGCTACGTCATGGCCAACGCCCAAAAGGAAATGTTCGCCTATGGAAAACATATCGCCCCCTCCAACGAGGAGTATGGGGTGGCCCAGATCATCCGGCGGGTGGTGCTGGGGGAAGAGCTTTAAGGAGTGTTTGCAATGGACGCAGTGACCTGGATCATTTTGTTGGTGTGCAGCTTTCTCTGCCCCCTGCTGATGCTGGGGTTTGGCTTGATTTCCTCCAAACACCCGCCCAAAACCATCAACAGTTGGTACGGCTACCGCACCACCCGCTCCATGAAAAGCCAGGCCGCCTGGGACTTTGCCCACCGTTACTGCGGCAGGCTGTGGACCTGGCTGGGACTGGCGCTGCTGGGGATTTCCCTGGTGGCACTGGTGCTGGTGGGCCTGTTGGCCGGGGACACGGCGGGAAGCATCGCGGCGGTGATTCTTTTGGGGGTTCAAATCCTGGTGCTGCTGGGCTCCATTGTCCCGGTGGAACAGGCCCTGAAACGAAATTTTGATGAGGATGGCTGCCCCATTCCCAAGCCTTGAGGGACGTGACCCAAAGGAGGAAGAAAGATGATTGTGACGCAGCAAGTTTCCATTCAGCGGGACGGCTTGACCCTTCATGGACGGCTGGACCGTCCCGGGGATGACCCCTCCCCTGCCGTAATCCTGTTTCACGGCTTTGCCGGGGATATAGGCGACCGCCCCGGAGAGGTGTACCAGCTCCTGACCGAAGCCCTGGTGAAGGCAGGCAATGCGGTGGTGCGGTTTGACTTTAACGGCCACGGCAAAAGCCAGGGGGACTTTCCTCAGATGGACCCCTTCAACGAGCTGGAAGACGCCTTTGCGGTGCTGGACTACACCCGCTCGTTGAAATTTGTCACCGGCATCTCTATTTTGGGCCACTCCCAGGGAGGGGTCATCGGGGGGATGCTGGCGGGGTA